>JAMLGR010000005.1 GCA_023957775.1 Fimbriimonadaceae bacterium
CCCTGTTCCCTCCTCCGCGCCTCAGCGCCTCTGCGTGCAAAACCCCCATAGCGTCCTTTGCGTTCTTTGCGTGCAACCCTCCGCGCCCGGGGGCCCTGCACCACCAGCTCCCTCGAGTTCGCTCGGGATGACCCCTGTTCCCTCCTCCGCGCCTCAGCGCCTCTGCGTGCAAATCCCCCATAGCGTCCTTTGCGTTCTTTGCGTGCAACTACCCTCCGCGCCTTCCGCGCCCCGCATCCAGTACGCTGGGCCGTGCCCTCTCCGCGCCTCTACGACGATCTGGCCTGGGTCTGGAACTACCTCAGCCCGCCGTCGCACTACGCGGAGGAGGTCGAGTCCTTCCGCCTCCGGTTCGCGCGCGAGGGCGTCTCTTCGCAAGGCTCCGTGCTGCACTTGGGAAGCGGCGGGGGGAGCATCGATTTCCATCTCAAGCGCGAGTACCGCGTGACGGGCGTGGACCGCAGCGCCGCCATGATCGAGGTCGCGAGGGCGCACAACCCCGAGGTCGAGTACGTCCAAGGCGACTTGCGCGACGTGCGCTTGGGGCGCACGTTCGACGGGGTGCTGCTCCACGACGCCAGCACCTACATGCACACCCCCGAGGAGATGCAGGCCGCGTTCCACACGGCCGCGGCGCACCTCGAACCCAACGGTGTCCTCATCTACCTTCCCGAAGAGCTGCGCTCCCGCTTCGTGCAACACAAGACGAAGGTGCGCACGATCGGCGATGCGGACCTCTCGGTCACGACCCTCGAAGTGGATTTCGACCCGGACCCCTCGGACCGCACGTTCGAAACGACGTTCGTGTTTCTGATTCGGCGCGAGGGGGAGCTGACGGTCGAGCACGACACGCACACGATGGGACTGTGGGAGATCGACGAACTGTTGCCGATGTTGCGCGAAGCGGGATTCGACGCGGAGATCGAGCCGTGGGAGTTGAGCGATTTGGAGCCGGGCGAGGCGTACCCGCTGATCACCGCCGTGTTGGTCCATCCACGCTTTGCGGGGTCCTGATAAGGGCGCACGCGCCGCTTTCGGCCCTTTGCTCCGGGTGCGTTAAGGCGCCGAATGAGCCCAGGGTCTCGCTGCAGCTCGACCCCGGGCCAAACGTCTGCGAACTCTTCGAGGTCGTTCTTCAGCGCCCTGCCAGCCAGATCCCTGGGAATAGCGACGCCCCAGAGGCTGTTCCAAAGCCCTGGCAGCGTGCGGAGACGCTCAGCTCCAACCTCGAAATCACGCCCGCCCAGCGGGCGTCGCACCCGATGAGCATTCGGAGACCGTTACCGTCGTCTTGCAGCATTTCTCCTTGGGCACTTCCTTTTTCCCATTTCGGTCGAAGAAAAGCCCCTTGAACCCGGTCCTTAGGGTTAGAGATGGAGCACACGCTGCCTTCCCACACCAGATCGATGGGCGACGCACGTTCCCGAACAGAGGTCGACAGACTCCTCGTCACGCTGCGACCTTGGATGTTTCGGCTGGCGCTCGCGATCCTCGGCTCCCCGGAGTTGGCCGAGGACGCCGCGCAGGAGGCCCTGGTTCGCGCAGCGCGCAATCGGAACAAGTTGGCCCACGTGGACGACCCGAAGGCCTGGCTGCGTCGCATCGTGGTGCGTTGTTCGCTCACTCTGCTTGGAGAACGGCGCGGCGATTCGATCGCCGAAGGGGGTTCCCTTCCCGCGTGCGAGACCGAGGTGGCGGTGCGCGACGCGCTCTCCCGGCTCGACCCGGCCGATCGCGCCCTCCTCGCACTCACCCACTTCGAGGGTTTGGCCTACGCGGAAGTCGCCGAGCTCCTCCACATTCCGATGGGAACGGTGGCATCGAGACTGCACCGGGCACGCGAAGCCTTTCGGAAGGAGTGGGGCGATGCGTGATCCCGAGATGGCTCTCCAGTCTTGGTTCGATGAATGCGCCTGCGCGTCGGTCCCCGCCTCGATTCGGGTTCCCGCCCGAAGCGATCCCAGGCAATGGGTGGCCGCGACGGCCGTGGGGTTCGTGCTTGCGTTCTCGGCGGCGACCTGGTCGCCCGCGATCGATTGGGCACAAGCGAGGGATACCGCGCGCTACCTGGCGAGCCGCCAGATGACGGATTCGATGCCCATTCCGTCGGTGAGTGCCATCGTTCGGCGGAAGCCGGGGGCTTTCGTATGAACCGCCCCTGGATGTGCGCCCTGGCGGTCGCCGCTTTCGTGGCTGGCCTGTTGGCGCTGCCGAAAACACGGTGGCTGTTGCCCAATCAGCTTGAGTTGCTCTCGGGCGGATGGGAGCTGAAGCCGGATTACTTCCTTGTTCCCGAGGAGGAGGCCGATCAGATCGCGCTTCCCGCCCACCTCGAACCCACGCCACGGGTTCTCAGCATTGCCGACCCCCGCGACGACCAGGAGCGGATGTTCGCGCTGCTTCGAGAAGCACCCGACTTCCGTGACGGGGAGGCCTATTGGGGGCGGTTTTCGGCGCTGCAGGCTGTGTGTGACCGCCTTGACACGGCTCCCACCCTGGCGCAGTTCATCCGCGTCGCATCGAACCCGGCGACCTGGACCGGTGGTCCCGCCAACTTCTCGAACGTGCGGGCGAAGTTGCAGGCGACGGTGCTCGCGGCTTGCGCAAGGGGCGCGGAACTCGACCCGGACAACGCCTTCTTCTTGCTGATGCGAGGCGCGATCCTCGATGCTCAAGGTCACAGGGACGGGGCCTCCCAAGCACTGTTCGCCGCCTCGAACCTTCGCCACTACCGCGCTTACGAGTGGACCGAGGTTTCCGTGGGGCGGCGCGCCCTCCAGTCCCGGTACCCGCGGTCGCAAGCCGAAATCGCGTGGCTGGCAGCATCTGTCGTCTTGCCGCATCTGGCATCCTTCCGAACCGCCACCCGGAACTTCACCTCGGGGGACGAGCCTGCGAATCGGGCGGCCGTGGTCCGCATCGGGGGGCTGTTGCTTCGGGATGGCACGTCTCCGATCGATCCGTTTGTTGGCTTTCTCTTGATCTCTCACGCGCTCAAGCCCAAGGGGGAGCCCAACCTCCTTACACGCTTGAGTCCCGAAGAGGCACGTACCCGCGCGACCGTGCTCGCCGAGGAGACGGACGACCCCCTTCTCGACGACCTCGCCCTGGACTACGGGCGATTCTTTCCCGCGATGTCGCATGGCCGCTTCGGCCCCGGCAGCTATATGGAAGACCGCTTGAACACGCTGCGGCCATTGTTCGGCGCCTGGGTCTTGGCGGCATTTGCAGCGCTTCCCGCCCTTGCGGGGCTTTACCGGCTCCGAACATGGATGACCGATCGCTTCCGCCGTTGCAGCGCGCCGCTTGTGTGGTTGTTGGCGATCCCTCTGGCGATGGCCGCGATTCCCGGCCGATCTCCGCTACCGGTGGAGTTGAGCCTGCTCGCCATCCTCGCTCCCTTGGGGTGGGTGTTCAAGAGGCCCGAGACGCTGGGATTCGTCGGCGGCGTGGCTGCGATCGCCACGGTCTCGGCCATCCCGGGGTGCACCGCCGCGTGGGTACTGGGGGCCGTCGTGATCTTGGCCGCAGCGTTGTCTCCCAAGGCGCAGGTGCCTTGGTGGGTCGCAGGTGTCTCCTTGACCGGAGCCAGCCTTATCGTCGGTGGGATCGCCGCCTTCTCAGCCCTACTGGGTTCGTGGCTGGGGGCGGTCATGTCGGGGCTTGCCGCTACGGTCGTTCTTGCGGCGGTCCTCCCGTTGCCTCGGCGCCGCGAACGGCCGCGCGCAGCGGGTCTGGCGTGCGCGACGTTGGGAGCGCTCTACGTCGCGGCAGCCTTCATGGCCATTGGCTACGACGCGCAGGCGGGGGCGGTTCTCGACACGTTGTTGAACCAGGCGGCCTCGGCTCGGTCGGAACTCGGTGTGGGTTCGACCTCAGCGCTGGAGGGTTGATGCGTTTGGACCCGCCACCAGAGGGTTTGCTCCGCTCGACTCTTGCGCCCGGGGTCGCCTTCGCTTGATCCTCGCACCCGGGGCATCGCTTCGCTCGGCCCCGGGGAACCTTCGGTGACCCCTCGGGGGTCGTGGGCGATATCGGGATTTGACGCGCTGGGACCCGACACCTGGGGCAGGGGTGGGGGAGGAGGTGTTCCCTGGGTTATGGTGCGAATCCTCGCGGCGAAACGGGCGGAAGGATGCCCAGGCGGCCCCGCCGAACTGGGTCGTGTGAGGCTCTCCCGCGCGGTCGACGGACTACCCGCCACGGTGCCGTTCGTCGCTCCCGAAGCCCTCGAGCGGGCCCGCGGGCAGTCCTTCGAGCTGCGGTTGGGTGCCAACGAAAGCGCGTTCGGCGTGGCGCCGGCGGCGGCCGAGGCGATGGCGGCGGAGGCATCGGCGCCCTGTTGGTACGGCGATCCCGAGTCTTGGGACCTCCGGAAGGAGTTGTCCCGCATCCACCGCCGGCCCATGGAGGAGATCGTCGTCGGGTCCGGCATCGACGACCTCCTGGGTGTGCTCGTCCGCGCGCTGCTCGATCCGGGCGACGTTGCGGTCGCCTCTCTGGGCAGCTACCCTACGTTCGCCTACCACGTGGTGGGATTCGGCGGACGCATGGAGACGGTGCCGTACGTCGCGTTCCAGAACGACCTGGGCGCCCTTCTCGACGCCGTTCGGTTCTTCGAGGCGAAGCTTGTGTACCTGGCGAATCCGGACAATCCGACGGGCACATTCCTTTTCGGCGAAGACGTCGAGCGATTCGCCAAACGGCTGCCCGGCGATTGCACGCTCATCCTGGACGAGGCCTATGCGGAGTTCTGTCCCAGCGCGCTGCCCGAGGACTCGGCGCCCGAGCGCACGGTCCGGCTGCGCACCTTCTCGAAGGCCTATGGGATGGCGGGGGCCCGGATCGGCTATGCAATGGGTCCCGGCGAACTGATCCGCGCCCTCGACCGCATCCGCAACCACTTCGGCGTGAACCGCATCGCCCAGGCAGGAGCACTGGCGTCTCTGCGCTCACCAGAATTCCTTGCCGGGGCCGTGGAGCAGGTGGCGGCCGCACGGCACTTGTTCGCATCGGAGGTGGAGGCGCTCGGCCTGACCTCTCTTCCCTCTGCAACGAACTTCGTTTCCGTCCGCACCGGCAGCGAGACCCGCTCGGCCGCATGGGTCGACGCCCTGGCTCGAGAAGGCACGTTCGTGCGGCGGCCCATCGCTCCTCCGTTGGGCGAACTCGTCCGCGTCACCCTGGGTCCACCCCCACTCCTCGAATCGTTGCTTGACCGCATGGGCCGGGCTCTCCACTCTCTGAAGTGACTTTCGTACCCCTTGCAGGTATGATGCGTTTCTGATGGCCGCCGTCCACGTCGAGCATCTCTGCAAGACCTACCTGTCGCACAAGAAGGCGCCGGGTTTGGGTGGCGCGGTGCGCAGCCTGTTCGTCCGCGAGAAGGTCGAGGTGCTCGCCGTCCGCGACGTGGGCTTCGACGTGGCTCAGGGGGAGTTGGTGGGGTTCCTCGGACCCAATGGCGCGGGCAAGACGACGACGCTCAAGATGCTGACCGGGATCCTGCAGCCCACATCCGGCGAGGTCGAGGTGCTCGGCCACGTGCCGATGAGGCGCGAGCCTGAGATGCTGCGCCAGATCTCCCTGGTGATGGGGAACAAGATGCAGCTCTGGTGGGACCTCCCGGCGTGGGACAGCTTTCGGGTCCTCAAGGAGCTCTACGAGGTCGAGGACGCCGTCTTCGATCGCAGGTTGGCATTCCTCGTCGAAGCGCTCGAGATCGGGGACAAACTGCACACCCAGGTGCGGAAACTCAGTTTGGGCGAACGCATGAAGTGCGAGCTGGTCGCGGCCCTGCTTCACGGCCCGCGCGTGGTGTTTCTCGACGAGCCGACCATCGGGCTCGACGTTGTCAGCCAAAAGCGCATTCGGGACTTCCTCAAACAGCTTCACCGCGAGGACGGGTCGACAATTCTCCTCACCAGCCACTACATGCAGGACGTGCAGGAGCTGTGTGAGCGCGTGATCGTGATCGATCACGGGAAGCTCGCCTTTGACGGCACCCTCGCTTCCCTCACCGCCCGCTTCAGCGACCGCCGGAGGCTCCGCCTTCTGTTCGAGCACGAAGTGGAGGCTTCCGACCTCGACCGCTTCGGAAAGGTGATCGAACACGAAGGCGCCACTGCGACTCTGGAGGTCTCCCGCAAGGACACGCCGCGGATCACGGCAAGCATCCTGCAGTCCATGCGCGTCGCCGACGTGGGGATTGAAGAGGTGGCGATCGAGGACGTCGTGCGACAACTCTTCGCGGAGGGGCGGGTGGGAGGCGGGAATCCGGGGACGGGAGACGGGAATCGGGAATCCGTCGCGGAGTGAACGCCAAGAACGGGCGGTCCGGACCCTCGCTTCGGTCTCCACAGAACCCCAGCAACGCCACTCAACCTGGCAGCCCCAAGCCATCCCGAGCGCCTTGGCCCCTCCGCGTGAAACCCCTCCAGCGCCCATTGCGTTCTTTGCGTGCAACTCCCCTCGCCTCCTCCGCGCCTCCGCACGAAACCCCCTAGCGCCCTTTGCGCACTTTGCGTGCAACTCCCCTCCCCTCCTCCGCGCCCCACCGCCTCAGCGTGAAGCCCCAGCGCCCATTGCGCTCCTTGCGTGAAACCCCTCCGCGCCTCAGAGCCTCTGCGTGAAACCCCCTGGCGACCGTTGCGCACTTTGCGTGAAACCCCAGCGCGCCTCACCGCCTCCGCGTGAAACCCCTCCAGCGCCCATTGCGTTCTTTGCGTGCAACTCCCCTCGCCTCCTCCGCGCCTCCGCACGAAACCCCTCCAGCTCCCATTGCGTTCTTTGCGTGCAACTCCCCTCCCCTCCTCCGCGCCCCACCGCCTCAGCGTGAAGCCCCAGCGCCCATTGCACTCTTTGCGTGAAACCCCTCCGCGCCTCAGAGCCTCTGCGTGAAACCCCCTGGCGACCGTTGCGTGCGACTCCCCCGAGCATGCCCGGCCCCCGACGTTTCACGTGAAACACCAAGCCCCCACCCCAACCAGGTATCCTCGGAGCTCCTTTCACGACAGGAAAGGAGGCTGACAACATGAACGAATCCTCTCTCTCCTCGCGCTACGACGCCTCATCGGTCGAGCAACGCTGGTACGAAGCCTGGGAACAGGCCGGGCTCTTCAGCCCCGACCTCGACCCCACGAAGCCCCGATACACCGTCACCATTCCGCCTCCGAACATCACGGGGTCGCTGCACATGGGCCACGCCCTCTGCTATCCGCTTCAGGATGTGCTGGGCCGGTACCGTCGGCTGCAGGGAGACAGCGTGCTCATCGTCCCCGGACAAGACCACGCCGGCATCGCCACGCAGAGCGTCGTCGAGAAGCAGCTCCGCAAGGAGGGCTCGAGCGGTGCCGAAATTGGCCGCGATGCATTCGTCGAGCGCGTCTGGTCGTGGCGGAAGGAGAGCGGCGATACGATCCTCAACCAGCTTCGCCGCCTTGGGTGCGCCTTCGACTGGTCGCGCCTCCGGTTTACGCTCGACGACGCCTACGCCGAGGCTGTCCACCGCGTGTTCGTCGATTGGTTCGAGCGGGGGCTCATCTTCCGGGGGAAACGCGTCGTCAACTGGGATCCCGTGCTGAAAACCAGTGTCAGCGACATCGAAACCGAGCGGCGCCTCGTTCGAGGCAAGCTCTACTACATCCGCTACCCGTTCGCCGACGGGTCGGGCCACGTGGTGATCGCAACCACCCGCCCCGAAACAATGCTCGCCGACGTGGCCGTGGCGGTCCACCCTTCCGACGCGCGTTACAAAGGCCTCGTTGGCAAAACGCTGCTGCTGCCGCTGATGAACCGCGAGATTCCGTTGATCGCCGATATCTACCCCGATCCCGAGTTCGGATCGGGAGCGGTCAAGATCACTCCGGCCCACGACGCCAACGATTACGCCGTTGGCCAGCGACACGACCTCCCCATGCCCGTGCTCCTCGACGAACGCGCGCGCATCACCTCCGAGGGCGGCCCCTACGCCGGGCTCGATCGGGTCGAGGCCAGGAAGCGGATCGTGGCGGACCTCGAGGCGGCGGGGCTCCTCGAGAAGATCGAGGATCACGAGATCGCTTTGACCGTGAGCGAGCGGAGCGGGGAGCCCATCGAGCCGCTGCTTTCCGAGCAGTGGTTCGTGGACCAGCCCAAGCTTGCAGGACCGGTGCTCGAAGCCATGCGGGCGGGGCGGATCCGCTTCTCCCCCGAACGCTACGAGCGGATCTTCGTCGAGTGGCTGGAGAACATCCGGGATTGGAATCTGAGCCGACAGCTCTGGTGGGGTCACCGGATTCCCATCTACTACACGGAGGCCGGCGAGGCGTTCGCAGGCCTGGATTGGAACGATGCCCAGGCGAAGGCCGGGGACAAGAAGATTGTTCGCCAGGACGACGATGTCCTCGACACGTGGTTCAGCAGCGGTCTCTGGCCGTTCGCGGTCCTTGGCTGGCCCGAAGCCACGGAGGAGTTCGCAGAACGGTATCCCACGAGCGTTCTGGTTACGGATCGCAACATCATCAACCTGTGGGTGGCCCGCATGGCGATGATGAGCCTCGACCTGCTCCACGAGATCCCCTTCCACCACGTCTTCATCTATGCCACCGTGCTCACCGAAGACGGCCGCCGCATGAGCAAGAGCCTGGGCACGGGCGTCGATCCCATGGGCGTGATCGAGAGCTTTGGCGCCGACGCCATGCGCTGGACCCTCCTCAGCCAAACCGGATCGAACCAGGACATCCGCTACAGCGACAAGAAGACCGAGGACGCCCGCAACTTCTGCAACAAGATCTGGAACGCTACCCGCTTCGTGCTGCTCCACACGCCTGACGGCAAACCCGCCAGTCCCGGTGAACTGGAGCCGGCCGACAAGTGGCTCTTGAGTCGCCTCGTGGCGACCGAGCGTGCCGTCCGGACAGCCTATGAAAGCTACGACTTGCAGGTTGCAGCGCAGCATTTGTATAAGTTCTGGTGGTCAGAGTTATGTGATTGGTACATCGAAGTCTCCAAGTCGAGGTTGACCGATTCCGCTTCCGCAACCGCTCCCCAGTGGGTGCTGCTGACCGCGATCGAGGCGTTCGTCACGATGCTCCATCCCCTGATGCCCTTCCTCACCGAAGAGGTCTACAGCCACCTGCCCCTGCCCGAGAAGGCGCCCTTCCTCATGGCGGCGCGGTGGCCCGAGCTGCCCGAGCACTACGCGGACGGCGCTACCGAAGCCGATGTCGAGCGGGCGTTCGAAGTCACGCGGGCGCTCCGAGCCCTGCGGGCGGAGGTGGACCTGCCCGCGATGAAGTCCGTGCCGGATGCGTACTACGCGGGCGACCTTCGCGGCGGCGAGCCGATCGTCCAATCGCAGGCGTGGATCGAGACCCTCCACCCCACACCTCCGCCCGACCCTGAGAAGGCCCTCTCGACCAGCATCGAGGGGATCGACCTGTGGCTGCCCCTGGCAGGGCTCGTCGATCCCGACAAGGAGTTGGCGCGCCTTGGGAAGGAGAAGGAGAAGCTCGCCGACGAACTCGCCAAGCTTCAAGCCCGGCTGGCCAATCCCCAGTTCGTCGAGCGCGCGAAGCCGGAGGTCGTGGAGCGCGAGCGCGCAACCGCCGCGGACCTCGAGGAGCGGATCGCGAAGCTCGAAGCGCGGCAGGCGATGTTCGGGTAGGGAGAGCGCGCGAAGGGGGAGTTGCACGCAAAGAACGCAAAGGGCGCTAAGGGGAGGGTTCACGCAGAGGCGCTGAAGCGCGGAGGGTTGCACGCAAAGGCGCGGAGGGGTGCACGCAAAGGACGCAAAGGGCGCTAAGGGGAGGGTTCACGCGGAGGCGCTGAAGCGCGGAGGGGTTCTGGTTTGGGGTTGTGGCCCTACCCGCATGCATGGGACATCGGGAAGCAACTCACGCCACCCGAGTCATCCCAAGCAACGTTGAGGAACCTGGAGCCGGGAGCGAGCGTGACTCGGCTACTCCCGCAACCTGCGCGCCCTGCACCACCAGTTCCCTCGACTTCGCTCGGGATGACCCCCATTCGCCCTCCGCGCCCTTCGCCTAGCCCCATAGCGGTCTTTGCGTTCTTTGCGTGAAAACCCTCCGCGCCTCAGCGCCTCTGCGTGAAACCCCTAGCGATCTTTGCGTTCTTTGCGTGAAAACCCTCCGCGCCTCAGCGCCTCTGCGTGAAACCCCTAGCGATCTTTGCGTTCTTTGCGTGAAACTGGCGCGAGAAGGTGGACCCCTTCGGCCCCGAACGTGAAGCGGATCGTCCCGTCGCGGTCCGTGCGCAGCACCTTCGCGTCCGCCGCCTCGTAGCGCGCCAGCACCGAGCCGCTCGGATGCCCGTACCGGTTGTCGCGCCCGCAGCTCGCGACCGCGTAGCGCGGATGCACCGAGGCCAACCACCGCGGACCCGAGGACGTCGCGCTGCCGTGGTGGCCCGCCATGATGACCTCCGCACGCCAATCCTCGCCGCGCGCCAAGACCGCCGCCTCCGTGTCCACCCCCGCGTCGCCACTCAACGTGGCGCTCGCTTGACCATTCGTTAGGTGAACAAACAACGATCCTTGGTTGTCCTCGGCCCCGCGGGCCAGGGGAGGGGCGACGATCCGCGCCTCGAGCGCGCCGATCGAGACGTGCGCCTCCGCGTCGATCCAGAGTATCCGGTCCTCGCCGATGCCCGCGCGACGCAACGCCCGGCGCAGGTCCTTGTGGTCGTGGAACGCGCGCGACGCCGCCACCCGGCCGATGGGAAACGCGCGCGCCAAGGAGGGAAGACCCCCGATGTGGTCCGCGTCCGGGTGGGTCAGCAACACGAGATCGAGCGTCTCCACGCCCAACTCGTGCAACGCGGGCGCCGCCAAACGAAGCCCCGCGTCGAACCGGTCCGTCGCGGGCGCCGCGTCCACCAACACCGTGCAACCCGCATGCTGAAGCACCACGCAGTCGCCTTGGCCCACCGCGAGGAACGACAGAGCGCTCGCGGGAAAGGGCTCGCTCCAACCCCACATGCCCCCCAGCGCCGCCGGAACCAGCGCCCCGGCGATCCAGCGCAAGGCCCTCACCGCGGCACCGGCTCCGAAACCGGTCTCGGGACCCGGCGCCAGAACGCCAGCCACACGAAGTAGTACGCGGCGATCCAATACGGGTGGAAGGGCGGAATCTCCACCGCGGCCCACGGCTGGCTCCCAAACAGCGACACCACCCACAACACCCAACCCGCCAACGGCTGAACCACCCAGCCCATGGCGCCGGCCGCCGCCGAAGGCAACAGCCAAGACGCGGCCAACGCCGCGAGCGCCGTCGTCATCATCGGCGGCAGCACGAAGGCCACCATCACGTTCGCGGGAACCGAAGCCAGCGACACCATCCCGAAGTGGTAGGCGACCAGCGGGCCCGAGGCGAGCGTCGCCGCCAAACTCGTGCGCGCCACGTCGACCAGCCCCCGGCCCAAACGGCCAAGCCCGCCCCGCGCCGGCCGCCGGGCGCGAAGAAACAATGCCAAGCCGAAGACCGTCGCAAACGAGAGCTGGAAACCCGCGTCCTGAAGCGAGCGAGGCGAGAACACCAGGTACGCCAACCCCGCCAACGCGAGCGCGGACAACGCGTCCGGCTCCCGTCGGAACAAGTACGCCGCCGCATACACAGCCGCCATGATCACCGCACGAACGACCGGCGGCCGAAACCCGGTCGCGGCCGCGTACAACACCAGCACGCCCAACAACAACAGCAGTTGGGCCCAACGAGGGATCGGCAGCGACACCAGCGCCATCTGAAGGGCGAACGCGAAGATCAGCACGTGGAGCCCGGAGGCCGACACGATGTGCGTCGTCCCCGAGCGCTGCAGCTCGGTGCGCGTCTCCGTATCCAACTCCCCGCTGACGTTGAAACACACGGCGTCCACCACGCGCGCCGCCTCGGGAACCATCGTCGCGCCGCAAAAGCGGACGAACGCCGCGCGCCACCGCACCCCCCACGCCAACACGCCGCCCGAACCCGCAAGACGCACCAGCGACGCCGGCTGGAGGCGCGCCGACACGCCCCGCGCGTGCCAGTAGGCGTCCGACCCGTCCGGCAGCGGGCGCAACACCCCCTTCACGCGCACCACGTCCCCCAACGCGAGCATGCGATCCCCGTCCACCCACATGCTGAACCGCCCCGTCGGGCCCTCCACCTCGCACGTCGAACCGTCGGGATACAAACGCGGCACCGTCGCCACCGAGACCGTGCCCTCGAAGTAGCTCCTCTCCCGCAGCGGCGTCATCGCCCCGCGAGGCGCCAGCGCCAACCCCAGCAGCGCCATCCAGCACGCCAGACGCTTCAGCTCCCACGAGCGAACCAGCAGCAACAGAACGATCAGCAGCGGAAACGCGGCGACGTCCAACGGCGAAGCCAACCCCACGGCCAACCCCGCGACGGCGACGAGGAGCGGACGCGCCTCAAGCTCCGCCCTCATCCTCCCACTGCCTCAACCGCCGCTCGGCAATCTCCCGGATCGAAAGGCCCGAGACATCCGATCGTTTGGGTTCCGAAGGTTCTTCGGGGGGCTCCGCCGGCTCCAGGCCCTCGCGCACGGTCCGGTCCCCGAACCGAACGTCTTCGAACAGGCCCCGCTCGCCCGCAAGCTCGTCCAACCCCTTGAGGATCCGCTCCTTCATCAGGCGCAGCTCGCTGGCCCAAGCCGAACCCTTCACGGCGACCCACACCGTGCCGCGCTCGTACCGGTCGGGCCACGACCGCTTCGCCAGCTCTTCGCCCACCACCTCGTTCCAGCGACGCAGCACGCGTTGCGCGCGCGCGGCGCGGAGCACCTCCGCCCGCTCGATCGCCCCTCCCATCACGTCGCGAATCTGTCTCATCGCACTGCATCCTACCGGTCCCCACCCTGAAAGAAACCCGTGGAGAACGGCACGACCTAGGTCCTCTTCGCCATCGCTTTCCATCGTCCTTCCCACGCGTGCGCTATGCTCGAAAAATGCTGTGCGCTCTGCTGCTTCCGCTCTTCGTCGAGGACGCCCCCTTCCTCCGCACGCCCGACGTCCACGGCGACAAGGTCGTTTTCACGTGCGAAGGAGATCTCTGGCTCGGCTCGATCTCCAAGCTCGAGGCCGTGCGCCTCACGCGCCACGAGGGCACCGAGATGGATGCCCGGTTCTCGCCCGACGGCTCCAAGATCGCGTTCACAGCCGAGTACGACGGCGTGCGGGAGGCCTACGTGATGCCCACCGCCGGCGGCGTTCCCAAGCGGATCACGTACCGCCACGACTACGCCTTCGTGCAGGACTGGACCCCCGATGGCAAGTCGGTCCTGCTTCGCGCGCGCAGCCTGCCGCGCAGCTTCGGCCTCTACCAGGTCCCGGCCGACGGCGGCCCCGAGTCCAAACTGCCGATCGAATTCGCATCGCACGCGGCGTACGCGCCGAACGGCCAACTCGTCTTCACGCGCTTCTACCGCGCCTCCGACGCGTGGTTCCACTACAAGGGCGGCATGCAGAACCAGATCTGGACCGCCGACCTCGGCGCCAAGCGCTTCAAGCAGATCACCAACGTCGACGGCACGAACGAGTACCCCGTCGCGGCCGCAGGCCACGCCGTGTTCGCCAACGAACGCGACGGGACCTTCCGGCTCCTGGCGGTGCCTCTGGCGGGAGGGGCTCCCAAACCCCTCGGCTCGGCCAGCGACGTCGAGATCCGCGAACTCGCGGGCGACGACGCGCACGTCGTCTACGAACGCGGACGCGGCATCGAGATGGCGGACCCCGCCACCGGCAAGATCACGCCCCTCCCGTTCCGACTCGTCAGCGACCGGATGCACATGGTGCCGTTCCACACCGATCCCGAACCGATCGGCGCCTACGCGATCAGTCCCACGGGCAAACGCGTCTACGCCGAAGCACGGGGCCAAATCCTCGACCTGCCGGTCGGCGATGGCGAGAGCAGGGTGTGGAAGCGTCAGGATGGCGCTCGGCTCCGCCTGCCCAAGCCCAGCCCCGACGGCAAAAGCCTGGCCTACACCAGCGACGCCAGCGGGGAACAGCAGCTCGTCGTCGCGAACATCGACGGCAGCGGCGAACACGCCCTCACCACCGACGCGAAGCGCCAACTCGTGGACTTCCGATGGAGCCCCGACTCGAAGTGGATCCTGCTCTACGACAGCGAGATGCGCCTTCGGCTCGTCGACGCCGCCACCGGCCAAGACCGCGTGATCCACCAGGAGATCCTGAGCTGGGGACCGACGCCCACCTCGTTCTCACCGGACTCCAAATGGATCGCGCTCACCCAGACCGATCCGATTTCGAACCAGACCAACCTCGCGCTCTACGAGATCGCGACGGCGAAAACCACCGTGCTCGGGCACCCCCTGGCCTACGACACCGCGCCGGCCTTCAGCTCCGACGGCAAGTACCTCGCGTTCCTCTCGAGACGCACCTTCTCGGCGGTCGACGACGCCATCCTCAACCAGTTGAACACGGAGCCCGCCACGCAGATCATGCTGATGCTGCTCTCCGCCAAGGAGAAGAACCCGCTCGCCCTCAAAGACCCCGTCGAAGGGGCGGAAAAGCCCGAAGAGAAGTCCGATAAGGCCAAGGAGGTCGAGGTCGCGATCGATTTCGACGGCCTGTACGAGCGCTCGATCGCGCTTCCCCTCAAGCCGGGCAAGTACACGCAGGTCGCCATGGTGGGATCGAAGGTGATCTTCGCCGACGACGAGGCGGTCGCCTCCTACGACTTGGGCGCCAAGGCCCCCGCCACGATCACGCCGGGCACGACCTTCGAGCTGAGCGCCGATGGCAAGAAGCTCCTGGTCCGCAACCGCGTCGTGGATGTCGCAGGAAAGGACCTGCCCCCGACGGCCGGCGCGCTCAAGACCAACGGCCTCACGTTGTTGATCGACCCGGCCTCCGAGTGGAAGCAGATGTACTGGGACGCGTGGCGCCTGCTGCGCGACTACTTCTACGTCCCCAACATGAACGGGGTGGATTGGCCGGCGATCGGCAAGAAATACGCCACGTACCTCGATTCGGTGCGCAGCCGGGACGAGCTCGACATCCTCATCCGCTGGATGCAGTCGGAGTTGGGATCGTCCCACGAGTATCTGCAGCCCGGCGACGAGCGCGAACTGCTCAAGCCGGTCGCCGGCGGGTTCCTCGGCATCGATACCGAGCCGGACCCCTCCGGGAAGCTCCGCCTCACGAAGGTGATCCGCGGCGACGGCCTCCGGGAGGACGAGCGTTCGCCGCTCGCCGTCGCCGGCATCGACGCCAAGGAGGGCGAGTTCCTCCTCGCCGTGGCGGGCCAACCGCTCGACGCCCGCTCCGATTACCGGGCCGCGCTTGTGGGCCGGGCCGGTCAGATCGTCTCCGTCGTGCTGAACGACAAGCCGACGCTCGAAGGGGCGCGCACCGTGTTCGTCAAGCCGATCGGCAACGAGACGCGCATGCGCCGGCTCGAGTGGGTGGAACAGAACCGGCGCTACGTCGAGAAGGCGTCGGGAGGGAAGGTCGGCTACCTCTACCTCGCCGCGATGTCCGGGCCCGACGTGGAGGACTTCATCCGCCAGTTCTATCCGCAGCGCAACAAGGAGGCGCTCATCGTGGACACGCGCTTCAACAACGGCGGCTACACGCAGAACACCATCAACAAGATCCTGTCGGAGAAGCTGACCGGGTTCTTCAACATGCGGGCGAGCTCGGCATCTTGGACGCGGAACGGCGACTACTTCCTCGGGCCCAAGGTCTGCATCACCAACGAGTTCAACGTGTCCTGCGGCGAGGAGTTTCCCCACCGGTTCCGCGACCTCGGCCTTGGGCCGATCATCGGCCGCAGAACGTATGGCGGCGAGGTCGGCTCGTCGCCCGGCTGGCCCCTCGCCGACGGCGGCGTCGTGTCCGTTCCCAACTACGGGATGTGGACGCCGAAGGACGGGTGGGTGATCGAGGGTCCCGGGGTCTCCCCCGACATCGACGTTCCCAGCGATCCCAACGCGTTCGCCATCGGGAAGGACCCCCAACTCGACAAGTCGGTCGAGTGGCTGCTCGACGATCTGAAGCGGCACCCGGTGGTGCAGCCGAAACAACCCGCCGATCCGATCCGCATCCGCCGCGGCGGCGGGTAGGCCCGGGTCCCGGGAACTCACGCCCGTCGAGCGGGCGTGGCACCCGTTTTGGGCTCGCGTGTTCGACACGCCCGTCGAGCGGGCGTGGCACCCCGTTTTGGGCACCCTTGGCACCCGTTACGCCGGGCCTATCGTGCCGGCGCGCACGTTGAACACGCGCGCCTTCTCCAAGATTTCCGGACCCGCGGACGATGCTTCTGTGCACGTTAACACCGCCTGCCCTGCACATTCCAGCGTCCGCTCGACCAGCATCGCCCTGCGTGTCTCGTCGAGGTCCGACAACATGTCGTCGAGCAGCAGCAACGGCGGGGCGCCCAGCTCTTCGCGCGCCACCTCCAGGGTCGCCATCTTCAGCGCGATCACGGCCGTGCGCTGCTGGCCCTGCGACCCGAACAGCCGGGCCTCGCGATCCTCGATCGCGATGGCAAAGTCGTCGCGGTGCGGACCCACGCTCGTGCCTCCACGCGCCTGGTCGGCCGCACGCGTCGCCCCAAGGGCGTCCGCCAGTTCCGAAGCGCCCGTCGCCTCGTCGCGCGGCGTGTAGGCCAGGCGGAGGCCTTCGCCGCCCCCCATCGAAGCGTGCACCTCCTCCGCGTGGGGAACCAGGCGCTCGAGAAAGGCGCTGCGCATGGTCCGAAGCGCCGCTCCGTGTTCGGCCATCGGGCTCTCCCAAGGCTCGAACTCCGAAGGGGAGACGAAGCGCTCCCGACTGGCCCGCACCAGCGCGTTCCGCTGCTCGAGCGCCCGCTTGTACAGACTGAGGTGCCTCAGATACGCCGGATAGAGCTGGCTCAGCTCGACGTCGAGGAACATTCTTCGCTCGGCCGGATCGTTGCGCACGATTGGCAGGTCGAGCGTTGTCAGGCTCACGCACGGCATCCGCCCCAACAAGTCAGCGGCGCGCGGCAGACCGACCCCGTTCAGCGTGGCTCGCTTGCGCGCCCCCCGCACCAACCGCATCCCCAACTGCGTGTTCGAGGAAAGCAGCTCGACGAGCACCTCGGCCGCGTCGGCTCCGTCCTGGATCGCTTCGGCGTCGCGCATGCCTCGCAGCAGACGCGTGGTGGAGACCCAGTGCAAGGCCTCGAGGAAGTTCGTCTTTCCCTGGGCGTTCGGGCCCGCCAGAACGTTGAACCCCTCGCTCAGCTCGAGATCCAACTCCTCGAAGTTCCGAAACCGGCGCAGCGAGACCATCCGCGCCCCGAACCGGATTTCCCCCGGTGAGATCCCTCCGGAAGAGCTCAAGGGAGTCTCCTCTTGTTGTTCTTAAGGAGACCGGAAACTGTGGAAAACGAGGGCGTCCGAATCTGAAAGTCTAGCTTTGGTGTCTGGTTTTGAATCTGAAACCGTTGCCGGGTACTTTCGCGAAAGCGTGGAAAAGCGTGGGGAAAAGGAAGCGATGTGTCTAAGTTTGAGCCCGGCGTTTTTCCATCGAACGGAGGGCGCTGGGTTTTCCGGGAGCTATCCCGAGGGGACTTACAGGAGTCCATGGATTCGGCCGTAGCGCATGACGACCGCCTCCGCAAGAAAGATCGGGTGGACGTTGGGGGCCTCGGGGACCGAGCGGCGCTGCGCGAAGGGCAGCCACACTTCGCGGACCACGCGCTCCTGGACCCCCGCGGGCAGTTCTGGAAAGCGGTCGCAAAGCCGCTTGAGCGCCACGTACTCCTCTTGGGTCATGCCGCGCAGATCGCCCACGGCGCTTTCCAAGGGGTGGATGCCGACCTGGTGGGGCGCCGTGTGGAACTGGGGGGGATCGGTGCGCTCGTGAACGACGACCGTGCCGGCCACGAGGTCTCCGAGCCGCTGCGATCGGGGATTGGTGAACACGGCGAGGAGCCCGACGAAGTACGAGCCGGGGAACAGATCCGCGGGGCGCATGAGGTTGCGTCCCAACGCCGCGCCGAACGTCACGGGCGTTCCGTCGGCCATGCGGACCCGGATCCCGACGGCCTTCTTGCCGAGGCTCTGCCCGTTCCACAAGCCCTCCAATAGGATGAAGTAGGCGAACGGTCCGAGCAACGCGGTCAGGGAGAGCACGGCCGTGGCAAGCCCAGGCTCCACGATGGACAGGAGTCCGAAGACGAACTGGATGCCCACGAGGGCGACGCCTATCAGCATCACATCCAGAAGGTGCGCCATAACGCGGCTGCCCAAGCGCGCGAGCGGGTAGGTCAAGATGGTTTTTTCGGGGCTGAGAATGGCAAACTCGTGCGTCATCGCGTCAAACGCGATGCTACCTTCGAGACCTCGCCATGATTCCGACGAAGCGGTGTTGGCTCCTGATCGCGCTGGGCATTCCGGTCGTCGCGGCCTGCGCCGCCGCGGGAGCCCCCTGGCTCGGGCTCCTCTACGACGCCGTCGTGTTGGGGGCGGCGCTGGTTTCCGGGCTGCAGGCCGCCGATGCGGGGAAGCTCCGCGTTCGCAGGAAGTTCGATCCCGTGCTCTCCGTCAACGTGGCGAACCGCATCGACGTGACGGTCGAGAACGAGGGGGCCGAGCCGTTGCGCGGGGTGCTGCGGGACGAACCTCCGCCGGACTTCGAGGCGACGACGCGCGAGTTTCCGCTCCGCGTGGCGCCGGGCGACGTCGCCGAGTTCCACTACTGGATCACTCCCCGCGAACGCGGCAGCGATTTCTTCCGCGGCACGTTCGTTCGGGTCCCGGGCCCCCTGGGGCTTGTGGAGCGCATCTGGCGCCTGCCGAGCGAGCAGCCGGTGCGCGTCTATCCCAACGTGCTGGCCCTGCGCGAGTTCGACCTGCTCCGCCAGCGCGGCCACCTGCGCCAGATGGGCATCCGCCGTTCGCGCATGCGCGGGCTGGGGATGGAGTTCGAGTCGCTGCGCGAGTACACCGAAGGGGACGATTTCCGCAAGATCGATTGGAAAGCCACCGCGCGCCGAGGCAAGCTCGTCGTGCGCAACTTCGAACAGGAGCGCAACCAATCGGTCGTCCTCGGCATCGACGTCGGCCGGCTCATGCTGGCGGAGGTCGACGGCGTTCGCAAGCTCGACCACGTCCTCGACGCGGTCCTTATGCTCGCCCACGCGGCCGCGCGCGCGGGCGACTGTGTGGGCATCCTGGTCTACGCGGACACCGTGCGCCGCTCCATCCTGCCGCGCAAGGGCCGCAACACGCTCGGTGCGATCATCGAGGCGGTCCACGACCTCGAGGCGGAGCCGGTCGAGAGCGATCCCGCGCGGGCCTTCGCGTACTTCGCGTCCCGGTGGAACCGGCGTTCCCTGCTCATCTGCTTCTCGGACGTCGAGGACGAGGAGCAGGCGCGCTCGATGGCCGCCGCGCTGGGTCCGCTCTCCAAGCGGCACCTCACGCTCCTCGCCCGGGTCGCCGATCCGCGCCTGTTCGCTCTGGCGCACGCGGGCGTCGAGTCGAGGCAGGATCTGTACCGGAGGGCGGCGGCCCAGCAGTTGGAGACGGAGCGCGCCCGGGCGGGCTCGATGTTGGGAGGCCGCGGCATCCACACCCTCGACGCCGAGCCGCAGGAGCTGGCGACGGCCCTCGTCTCCTTCTACTTCGGCGTGAAGGAGCGCGGCGCACTCTAGGGATCGTTGATCGCTTTTCGTTTGTCGTTTGTCGGGGGCTTCAGGAGAAGCGGTCGCGGTGTTCGGGGGGTGGCAGGGGACACGCGTCGAACTGGCCAAACACGCGGTAGCGGTTGCGGGCGACGAGGTTGTAGCCCCAGTCCAACAGAGGCGTCGGCAGCCACGCGGCCGCGCGCATCAGCGAAAGGAGGCCCCTCATCTCGCCGAGCACGCGCACGCCGGCTCGCCCGCGAACGAGCACACGCTCCCGATCCGTGTCGGGGTCGAGGACGAGCACGAACGTGTCCATCGCATCGGGATCGACGCCGTGGCGCTGCAGATAAGGCAGGGCCGCGGGCGACTGGAGCGAGGCGAATCGGTAACGGCGCGCCCGGTCCCGCCGGAGCACGAAGGCGACCACGCGGTTGCAGAGCGCGCATACCCCGTCGTACAGCAGGAGACGGTCGGCCGACATCGGTCCCGACTGTACCGCGGTGCGATCGTTTACAATGATCGGAACCGGACGGGAGGAACTGCGTGGCGGCGAACAACCTGGGCGAATTGTTGCGGGCATCCTGCTCGAAGTGGGGCGACGAGCCCGCGTTCCTCGTGCGTTCCAAGCACGGTTTCGAACCCGTTTCGTACGCGACCCTGTGGCAGCGGGCGACCGCCTACGCCGCCGCCCTCCGCGCCCTGGGCGTCGCGCGCGGGGACCGCGTGGCGATCCAAAGCGAGAACTGCCCCGAGTGGGCGCAGGCCGACTGGGCGTGCCAACTGCTGGGCGCCATCCTCGTTCCCATCTACCCCACGCTGCCGCCCGACCAGTCGCAGTACATCGTCGCGGACTCGGAGGCGAAGCTCCTCCTCGCCGGTTCGGACGAGCAGACGGCGAAGCACGCCGCAGGACGTCCGGCCGAGATCCTGCAGTTGCTCGAAGGCGAGGACTCGCTCGACGCCCGAGCGCAACAATTGTTAGGGTCCCTAACGGATGCGGACGTTGAGGAGGCGATTCGGGGCACGTTGCCCGGCGACCCCGCCACGATCATCTACACGAGCGGGACCACGGGCGCGCCCAAGGGGGCCATCCTCGCACACGAGGGGTTCACGAGCCTCATGGAGGCTATCGTGGGCAGCTTGCCGATCGACCACAACGACCGGTTCCTCAGCTTCCTGCCGATGAGCCACGTCTACGAACGCGTGGCGGGGCAGATTCTGCCGATCTCGTGCGGGGCGACGATCGGGTTCGCCGGCAGCCTGCGTTCGCTGCCCTCGGATATGAAGGCCGTGCAACCCACGGTGATGCTCTGCGTCCCCCGGTTCCTCGAGTCGATCCGCGACAAGGTCGTGGACAAGGCGTCGAAGGCGCCGCTCGTGCGCCGCAAACTCTTCAACCTGGCCAAGGACCAACTGGTCAAGCGCTACCGCGGGAAGCCGGCCCCGCTCGCCGGGCTGATGGACGTTCTCGTTGGGGCGAAGGTGCGCGAGCTCACCGGCGGCAAGCTGCGGTTCTTCGTATCGGGCGGCGCCGCCCTTCCCACCCACGTGAGCGAGTTCTTCATGGCGTTCGGCATGCCCATGCTCCAGGGCTACGGGCTCACCGAAACCACCGCGGCCACATGCATCAACCACCCCGACGACAACCACCCGGACACCGTGGGTCCGCCAATCGCGGGGGTCGAGGTGCGGATCGCGGACGACGGCGAGATCCTCGTGCGCGGGAAGAGCCGCATGATCGGGTACTGGAACCTCCCCGAGGAGACCGCCCAGGCGATCGACTCCGACGGGTGGTTCCACACCGGCGACATCGGCGTGTTCGAGGGGCCGTATCTCAAGATCACCGACCGGAAGAAGGACATCCTCGTGCTGGGCAACGGCAAGAACGTCGCGCCCCAGCCCATCGAGAACAAGCTGAAGGAGAGCCCACTGATCGCGGAGGCCGTGTTGTTCGGCGACGGCATGGACTGCGTCTGCGCGCTGATCGTGCCCGATTTCGACGCGTTGACGCAGGCGGCGGCGGAGCACGGCCTCGCCCCCGCGCCGCCCGAGCAGCTCATCGAGCTCGACGCGGTGAAGCAACTGATCAAGCGGGAAATCGACGCAGTCAACAAGACGCTCGCGAACTTCGAGCTGGTGAAGAAGCACCGTCTGCTTTCGGCGACCTTCTCCATCGAGGGCGGGGAGCTGACCCCGACGTTGAAGGTGCGGCGCAAGGTCGTGAAAGAGAAGTACGCCGACGTCCTTGCCGACCTGCTGGGCTAGCGGTACGCTTGGGATGTGAAGGTCTCCTTTCAGCGCATCGAACTCCAGAAGCTCTTTCCCCTCGCCATCAGCCGCGGCACGATGGCCTCGTCCGAAAACCTCTTCGTCGAAGTCCACGGCCCGACCGGCCAAGTCGGTCTTGGCGAGCTCTCGCCGGCAACGGGCTCGGCTTGGACGGCGGAGCGGGGCCAAGCCCAGCTTGAGAAGTTCATCGCGGCCGGACGCCACGACGGGTCGATCCACGAGGTGTGGGACCGGATGCGCGAGGACGCCATCGACCCGCCCGCGATGGCGGCGATGGACGTCGCGCTGTGGGACCTGTGGGCCAAGCGGTGCGAACAGCCGCTGCACCGGCTGTTGGGGCTCCCCCTGCCTTCGGTTCCCACCTCGGTCACGATCGGCATCAATCCGCCGGAGGTCATGCGAGAGCGGGTGCCCAAGATCCTCGACCTCACCCGGGCTCGGTGCTTGAAGATCAAGCTGGGCTCCCCGGACGGCATCGAGGCCGACCAGCGGAATTTCGAAGCCGCCGCCGCGGCCGCGAAGCCGTATGCGGTGAAACTCAGGGTCGATGCGAACGGCGGATGGAGTCTGGCCGACGCCAAGACGATGACGCGCTGGCTCGCCGAGCGCGGTGTGGACTACGTGGAACAGCCTCTGGTCGAGGGCGCTGAGGACCAGTTGCCCGAGCTGTTTGAAAGTCGAGCCCTCCCGATTTTCGTGGACGAGTCGTGCCGGTTCGCGAGCGACGTCCCGAAGGTCGCCCACGCTGTGGACGGGGTGAATCTCAAGTTGATGAAGTGCGGAGGACTCACGGAGGCGGTGCGGATCGTGGCGGCCGCGCGCGCCCACGGCCTGAAGACCATGATCGGCTGCATGAGCGAGTCGTCGGTCGCCATCGCGGCGGGTGCCTCGATCGGCGCCTTCTTCGACCACATCGACCTCGATTCGCACCTGAACCTCGACCCGGATCCGGCGGGGGGTCTGCTCTTCGTGGAAGGCGTGGTGACCCCGCGCGACGTGCCCGGTCATGGGGCCTACCTCCACGATGCTTCGTAAGGAGCAGCGCCTCGCGCTGTATATGGAGGGGAACCTCACGACCGACCCGGGGAAGATGGGGTTCGGCATCCTGCGCTACTCCGAGAACCCGATCGCGTGCGTGATCGACTCCCAGCACGCGGGCCGGCGGGTCGAGGAGGTGATCCAGACGCCGGGCTCGGCCCCGGTGGTCGCCACGGTCGAGGAGGCAGCCGCTGCGGGAGCCGAGGTGTTCGTGTTGGGCATCGCCCCTCCGGGCGGGCTCGTGCCTCCCGCGTGGTGGCCGGTCATCGACCGGGCCGTGGAGCTGGGCCTGAGCGTGGTGAACGGACTGCACGACCTGCTCGGTCCGCGCTATCCGACGCTCCAGGCGGGGCAGTGGGTGTGGGACGTGCGCCTCGAGCCCGAGGGGCTGGGCGTGGCGACGGGCAAGGCCGCCGCGCTCGCCAACCGCCGCGTCCTGATGATCGGCACCGATATGGCCGTGGGGAAGATGACGGCGGGGCTCGAGTTGTGGAGAGAGGCCAAACGGCGCGGCCTGCGCGCCTCGTTCGTCGCCACGGGTCAGATCGGCATCGTGCTGACCGGATCGGGCGTCCCCTTGGACGCCGTGCGGGTGGACTTCGCCGGCGGAGCGATCGAGCGCGAGGTGCTGGCCCGGGCGGGAGACGAACTGGTGATCGTCGAAGGCCAAGGCGCGTTGTGCCACCCGGGCAGCACTTCGACGCTGCCCCTGCTCCGAGGCGCCTGTCCCACACACCTCGTGCTGTGCCACCGGGCGGGGCAGACGCACCTGCGCCGCCTCAAGGAGATCGCCATCCCTCCGCTCAAGCCCTACATGCGGCTCTACGAAGAACTCGCGTCCACGTGCGGGACCTTTCCAACCCCGATCACCGTGGGCGTCGCGCTCAACACGTCCCACCTCGGCGAAGACGAGGCCAGGGATGCCGTGGAGCAAGTGGAACGGGAGACCGGCCTACCCACCACGGACCCGGTCCGCAACGGTGTGGAATCCCTCCTCGGCGCCATCACGACCAACGACGCCTAGCGTCGAGCCGCGACGAGGATCTTCAGCCACTTGGCGGCGCCGAGATAGTCGGTGCTCACTTGGCCTTTCCCCGAACTCGCGTGCGAGAAGTAGCCGTTGCCCAGGTAGATGCCCGTGTGGCCCACCTTGCCGCGCTTCGCGTCCCAGAAGTACAGCCGGTCGCCCGCCTGCAGATCTTCGAGCTTGGTGATCGGCTTGCCGTAGTTCACCTGCTCGGCGGCCGTTCGCGGAAGGTCGACGCCGATCTGCCCGAACAACTGCTTCACAAAGCCGGAACAGTCGATGCCGTTCTGCAAGTTGTTGCCTCCCCACTTGTAGGGCGTGCCCATGTAGCGGAGCGACTGGCTCGCGACCGTCGATCCGGCGCCGGCCCGCGACGACAGCGCGGCGCCGCGCGTGCTGGCGTCCAAGGTCACCTCGTAGGGAAGCTCCGCAACGAGGTCGCTCGGCACGTAGCCGAACTTGCCGTTCTGCAGGAGCACCTTGCGCCACTGCGGGAATTTGAAGTCTTGGACGACCAGGTACTCGTACTGCTTGGCGCGGTAGTAGACACGCGCGCCCTTGTCCGCGTTGGAGTAGATCGGCGTGGCTTCGAGCGCCTGCCCGAGCTTGCCCAAAACACGTACGTCCGCTCCCGCAAGAGCGGCAACGGCGAGGAGAAAAAGGAGTACGAATGCCCGCATTGGTCGAATCAAAGGTCCTTCAAGTGTAACATAACGGCGACGTCTCCATTATCGGCTTGAGTTCGCGAGGCTCTCACCCCCCGACGCCGACGGCGGCAAAAGCCCGAAGGATCGCCAGCCCATCCGTCGATCCCAGACGCGCCTTCGTCGCGCGCTCGGGATGCGGCATCAACCCTAATACGTTGCCTCGGGCGTTGAGAACTCCCGCGATCGCATCGACGCTGCCGTTGGGGTTGTGTTCCCGACCGGATTCGCCGCGGGGTCCCACGTAGCGGAACGCGATGCGATCCTCGTCTTGGAGCCGTTTCAAGGTCGCTTCATCGCACACGTACCGGCCCTCGCCGTGCGCCACGGGAATCCCGAGGACGCGATCGACCCCGGCGGTCCAGAGGCTGGTGCGGTTGACCGCGGCCAGATGCACGCGGCGGCACACGAACTTCTCGCTCTGGTTCAGAAGGAGCGCGCCGGGCAGCAGCCCCGTCTCGCAAAGCACTTGAAATCCGTTGCAGACGCCCAGCACCGGGCGGCCCTCCGAGGCGAAGCGCGCCACCTCGTCCATGATCGGCGACCGCCCCGCCATGGCGCCGCACCGCAGGTAGTCCCCGAACGAGAATCCGCCGGGAATGAACACGGCGTCGAATCCGGCCAAGGAGTGATCGTCGTGCCAGACGTAGTCGGCGGCGACCCCCACGTCCTCGCGCAGCGCCCACAGGGCGTCCTGGTCGCAGTTCGAACCGGGAAAGCGGGGAATGGCGACCCTCAAGGCACGACCTCGAACCGGTAATCCTCGATCACGGGGTTCGCGAGCAGCTTGTCGCACATCTCCTTGACCCGGGCCTCCGAGTAATGCGACAACTGCAGCTCGATCAGCTTGCCGATCCGCGCCTCCTCCAACTCGTCGTAGCCGAGCTTGCGCAGGGAGCCGGCCACGGTGCGCCCCGCGGAGTCGAGAAGCGAAGGCTTGAGCGTCACAAAGACGCGCACGGTCGTCATGCCGCTAGTTTGGCATGCCCCGGAGGCCCTAGGCAGCCTTCCGATTGCCGAAGTCCCAAGCGACCTCGACCTGCTGTTTCGGCTCGAGGCTGAAGGTGATGGCGTGGAACGCCGTCCCGTAGCGCTCGACGGGGGTCGCCATCGCCTCCCGGCCGCGGACCATCGCGTTCCCCGAAGGACCCGAGACCAGCAGCGTCAGCTCCTCGACGCCCACGTCGGACGAGAAGTGGAGGAACCCCTCGTTGCGCGTCTCGTTCGCCGTCATCCTCATGGTTCGGCGCGCCTTCTCGAACTGAAACGCGGTTTCGGGCAGGATGAACTCCAAGCGATGCTGCTTGCAGAGCGAAAGCAGACGGCGGATGGCGTTGAATTTCGTTTGGTCGTCGAACGATTCCGGCGTCGAGGCGATGTGGAGGCACCCGTGCCGAGCCAAGACCTGCTCGAGCAGCGCGTCGCACACCGCGTCCGGGGCCGTGTCGCCCGGTTCGCTCAGCACCACGGGCATCTCCGCGACGTAGAACGACGAGCCGTCGGGACGCACGGGGAAGAAGGGGTGGCACGTGCCGAACAGGAATCCCTGCGTTCCCGGTTGCCGCCCGCCGCGGCCGCAGTAGACGCGCGCGCCGGACGCTTCGGCCAGCTCGTACGGCTTGGTGTACCCGCGCCATCGGCCGCCGCCGGCCCGCATCGACAGGATCGAGGGGCGCGCGGAGGCGCGGCGCATGCCGGTGAGCTGGATCTTCACGCGCTCCTCGTGCCAGCCCGGGCCGTCGTCGGTCTCGAACAAGAGGCCGACCTCGTGATCCCAGGAGCGCAGGGCGCGGAACACGTTGAGCGAGAAGCCGGGCATCCGCACCATCCACGCCGCGGGACACCCGAACATGGCGAGCGAGCGGTACACGCGGAACACGCGGTCTGTCTCGAACTGCTCGCACTCCAGAGAGAGCATCGCCGTTCCCGCGGCGTTGTGCGGCCAGTGCCAGAGGAGGGGCACCGCCACGCCGGCCAGGTCCGCAGCGTTGAGCACGGCGCGAATCCAGATCTCGCGCACCGCGTCGGCGTGGGGCTGGCCGAAGAACGGGGCGGAACCGTCCACGCGGGTCCGGTCGTGCTCGTAACTGAGCTGGGTGCCGTCCTCGTCGCGCAGGTGCCCGTCGTCCAGCGTCGCCGAACCGTCGGAAGGGCCCACGGCGTCGCACTCGACGCTGCGTCCCATCTGCATGAGCTGCATCGTTTGGCCGACGTGGGGACCCATGTAGAGCGCATGGCCCCGGCGCACCGAGGCTCGCGTGAGGGCATCGAGCCCTTGCGCCTTGGCGATCGGCTTGCCTCGGACGCAGGTGCCCAGGGTGCCTCCAAAGAAGCGCACCTGGCGACATCCCGCAGGCCAAAGACGATCGTTGCCGCAGGGCTCTGCCAGACCGTTGGAAACCCAGGTGCCCCGGGGGTCGAGGCCGAGGGTTTCGTGGAGGCCCCACATCCCGCCGCCGCACACGAGAACCCCGCCGGTCTGAACCCAATCCTCCACGGCGGCTTGGCCGGCGTCTGAAAGCGACCCGCGCCCGCACAGCAGGAGGACGTCCAGCCGCTCCAACCACGCGGGGGCGCACTCTTCGATCCACTCCACGCGCAGCCCCGCATGCTCGAGGGCCTCCCTGTACATCGAAGCGTACGGGTCGTCCTGAGCCAGGAACGCGCCGAGGCGTGCCCATCGAACGGGGGCGTCTTCGGGTTTCAACACCCTAAACTATCGGTCGTCCGGCGGGCATCCTCAAGCGTCGGCGGGTGGCTTCAAACGGAATCTCCGCGCCCATGCAGGGAATCGGCGCCCCGCTCGCAAACTCTTGTTCCATGGAACGTGTGCGCGTGGGATTGATCGGTTGTGGCGGCATCGCGCGATGGCACCTGGGCCTGCTCGCCGGGATCCCCGAAGCCAAGGTCGTCGCCCTGTGCGATCCCGATCCCAAGCAGATCGGCTTGTGCCGGGAGCAGTTTCCGGCGCTCGGCGAGGTGCCCGCATTCGAGGACCACGGCGCCATGATCGCCGCTGGCGGCCTCGACGCCGTGGAAATCAGCACCCCGCACACACAGCATCTTGAACAAATGCAGAGCGCGTTTGCGGCGGGTCTCCACGTGCTGTGCGAAAAGCCGTTGGCCACCAACACGGCGGACGCGCGCGCCGCCATCGCCGCGCGGGACCGCGCGGGACGGGTCGGCGTGCTCGGCTACCAGCGGCATTTCCAGCCCGAGTTCCGCCTGATCCGGGAGCGCGTGCTCTCGGGAGTGGCGGGCCCGGTCCAGTTCGTGAGCGCGCTCCAGTGCCAGGAGTGGAAGCGGTTGACGGTGGGAACTTGGCGGCAGGACCCCGCTCTTTCGGGGGGAGGCCAGCTCAACGACTCCGGGAGCCACCTGCTGGACGTGCTTCTTTGGGCGACGGGACTCGAGGCCGAGAGCGTCTGTGCGTTCGACGATTCGCGGCAAACGCCGGTGGACATCAACTCGACGCTGAGCGTGCGTTTCAAGGGGGGAGCGCTGGGCAGCGTCACGGTGGTCGGGGACGCCCACGCGTGGCACGAGGATTTCACCGTGTGGTGCGGGCGCGAGTCGTACTTCCTGCGGGAAGGTGCGCTGACGATCGTCTCCGAGGACGGATCGCGACGGGAGGTGCCGCCTTCGAACACGACGGGAAATCCCGACGCGAACTTCGTGGATGCGATTCTCGGGCGCGCCGAGGTGGAGTCGCCCTTCGAGTGCGGCCTTGCGGTGATCGGCTTGACCGAAGCCGCCTGGCGATCGGCCGCCCAGGGCGGGGTTCCCGTTTCGGTGGCCTGAGGGCGCTGGCACGGTTATTGCCTCCTGTCGGTCGGAGCCGGTCTGCCCGGCCAGGAGACAATCCATGCGCACTATTAGAACATTCGCGATTCTCGCAGGAGTCGTCGCGGCGTCGGTGGCCCCCGCCAGCGAGCTGTTGACGGTTCATTCACTGACCGCCGGCAAGAACGCCAACGTCAGCCTCAACTATTTCGGCAGCACGCTGAACGTCGTTTCGGGTCCGCAGCTTGCGAGCCTCGACGGGGGAGCCATGTTCGACGCCTACTGCGTCGATCTCACGCACTGGAACACGATTCCTTCCTCCTATCCGGTGAACTCGCTCTCGACCGATCTGCTCAGCAACGGGCAGCGCATCGCGTACCTGTACAACACGTATGCGGCGACCGTCGCGAGCTCGACCCAAGGCGCGGCCCTCCAGCTTGCGATTTGGGACGTCCTCGTGGACAACGGCGACGGGCTTTCCAGCGGCAACCTCAAATCCTCGGTGGGCGGCGGCATCCTCACCCAGGCCAACGCGTACCTGGCGGCTTCCGTCGGGCAGTCGGCCCAGGCGAACTACCTGAAGGCGACGGGACACGGCACCGGTGGCAACTACTACCAGGACCTCGTGGGTCCCTGCGGCCCCGGACCGACGGTTCCCGGCCCTGCGGCTGCGCTGCCGTTCCTGACCTCGGCCTTCGCCATGCGGCGGCGCGCCAAGCGCGGAAAATAGCATCCGCTCGGGCCGTCCGCTCCAGCCCTCGAGCCCTTGCGGCTCGGGGGCATTACGTGCTTTGGCTCGGGTCCAGAACGCCCAGGGCTGTGAGGTGGCGGCGCATCTGGGAGGCGGGGTCGGCGTGGGGGTCGATGAGATACCCGCGCCACCCGCTCCGAAGCGCCCCCTCGACGTTCTCGGGGCCGTCCTCGAAGTAGACGATCCGCTCGGGCTCGGCCGACACTGCTTGCTGAAGGGCGCGGTAGATGCGCGGGTCGGGCTTGGCGAGCTTCAGCGCCTGGGACGCGAATTTGTGATGGAGCGCGGCGATGGCGGGGAACTCGTCGCTCAGCGCCATCCGCCGCCAGTGGATGGAGTTGGTGTTGGACAGGCAAGCCGTGCGCACTCCGAGCGCGTGCAACCGGGCCACCAGAGGCTCGGTTTCGGGATACGCCTCGGCGAGGATGCTCTCGTGCACGCGCAGCGCTTCGGACGCATGGGCGAGCCCCAGATGGGCCCGCAGCGCCTCAAGGTAGGCGTCCTCCTCCAGCTCTCCCGCCTGGAACGCCTCGAACGCGTCGAATCCGCCGAGCGCGGCCAATCGATCGGCCTCGCACCGAGGTTCGACGCCGGCATGGTCGGCCGCCGCCCTCCATGTGGAGTTGATGCGCACGAGCACGCCTCCGAGATCGAAACACACGAGCCAATCGCGCATCGCCCCAAAGTGTTGCATTTTCGACCGTGCGTCCCGCCCCTAAATTCGCGCTCTCCGCCTTCCGAAGATGGGAGGGGGGTCCCCGAGACTCCGCGAGGAGCGAAGATGTTAGGTCCGACAATCGTGATGGCGGCGGTGGTCGGGATGCCCGTGACGGGGTCCCGCTTGCTCCCCGACCTGTTCACCCACCTCGAGCGCGCGCGGTCCGAGTTCCGTTTGGGGCACGTCCGGGCGGCGTCCGCCCACGCCGAGCTGATCGCGCTGCCCGAGGGGGTCCGGTTGATCCTCGAGCCGTCCTCGAGCCGCTACGACCGAGTGGTGCGCGACGCGGCCGCCCTTTGGGAGGACGCCCTTGGCCGCCCGGATCTGTTCGACGCGGTCGATGCCAGGGCGCCCCAGGTTCGGATTCGAATCGCCTCGCGCGTCCAGTCGAACGGCCGCAACGTCGGCGGGCTCGCCACGTGGAAGCGCCGGGTGACGACGTGCGGCGACCAGGTGATCGAGCAGACGTTCCAAGCGGATATCGAGATCCGGAAGATGAGCGGTCCCGCCATGCTCCAAGCGATCGCCCACGAGCTCGGCCACGTGCTCGGCCTCGGCGACAGCGACCGGGTGGGCGAGGTCATGGGGCCCATCGATTTGCGGCGTCCCGCCACCGAGCTGTCCGAGGGGGACCGCGATGCGCTGCGCATGATGATGAGCCGCGCGATGAGCTACTGCGAGCCCGTTCGCCCGACTCCTTGAACCCGGGCGACGGGTATAACCTACCCGTGCGTTTCCTCGAGGCCCTGAAGCGGCCGGTGCTCATTGGAGACGGCGCCAACGGCACGTGCCTCGCCGAACGTGGATTTACGCGCCGCCCCTACGATCTCGCCAACGTCTTCGCCCCCGATCTGGTGCGCGAGGTCCACGCGGAGTACTTTCTGGCGGGCGCCGACTTCGTGGAAACGAACACGTTCGAAGCGAACCGCATCCGGCTCGAACCCACAAACGTCGACGCCCTCGAGGTGAACCTCGCCGGAGCCCGGCTCGCCCGCGAGGCGGCGGGGCCGGACCGGCTGGTTCTCGGCGCGATGGGCCCGATCGGCAAGCCGATGGCCCCGATCGGCTCGGTCACCGAGGAGCAGGTGTTCGAGGCCATGGCCGAGCAGGCGCGGGCCCTGGAGGAGGGCGGCGTCGACGCGTTCATCCTCGAAACGTACATCGACATGGAGGAGCTGCGCGTGGCCGCCCACGCGATCCGCTCGGTGTCCAAGCTCCCCGTGATCGTCTCCAAGGCGTACATCGAAGACGGGGAGATGCTGGCCGAAGGGCATCCCGCGCGGTGCGCGCGCGAGATGGCGTCGTGGGGCGTTTCGGCGGTGGGCGCCAACTGCGTCGTGGGGCCGCAGCGCATGCTCGATCTGGTGCGCATGATCGTCGAAGAGGTCGATCTGCCCGTGCTCGCGTTTCCCACGCCCGGCATGCCCCAGCTCGTGAAGGGCGCCGTGACCTACGACACGTCGCCGCAGTATTTCGCGAAGGCCGCCGCACGGCTGGTCGAAGAGGGCGCCCGCATCGTGGGCGGGTGTTGCGGCACCACCCCTGAGCACATTCGGATGCTCCGCGCGTACCTCGATTCGGCGGGGATCAAAGCCCAGCCGCGGCCGCGGGCGGCCATCCACGTCGCCGAGCGCAAACCGCTTCCCGATACCGAGCCGACGGAGTTGGCGGAGAAGCTCGGCAAGAAGTTCATCGTCACCGTGGAGATGGACCTTCCGCGCGGACTCAACGTGGACAAGGTGGTGGCAGGGGCGCGCTCGCTCAAGATCCGGGGCGCCGACCTCATCGACATCTCCGACGGCGCCCGGGCGCGTCTACGCATGAATCCGATGTCCGTGTGCTCGATCATCCAGAACCAGGTTGGAATCGAGACGATGATGCACTTCTCGTGCCGGGACCGCAACCTCCTGGCCGTGCAGGCGGACCTTTTGGGAAGCCACGCGATGGGCGTGCGCAACATCCTCGCCGTGACCGGCGATCCGGCGAACATCGGTGATTATCCAAGCGCCACGAGCGTGTTCGACATCGACGCGATCGGCTTGGTGCGGATCCTCTCCCGGCTCAACGAAGGGATCGACCTCGCGGGGTACAGCGTGGGCCGCAAGTGCGCGTTCACCATCGCGGCGGCATACAACCCGCTTGCGCTCGATCCCGAGGTGGAGCTGGACCGCCTCCACCGCAAAGCCGATGCGGGCGCGCACATCGTGTACACGCAGCCCGTGTTCGAGGAGGCCGACGTGGAACGGGCGCTCGAGCAGTGCTCCGGGCTGGGCTTGCCGTGCTTCGTGGGGGTGCTCCCGCTGCGAAGCCAGCGCCACTGCGAGTTCATGCACAACGAGGTGCCGGGCATCCGCATCCCGGACTGGCTGCGCCAGCGCATGGCGGACGTCGCGGACGATGCGGAGGCCCTCGAGGTCGGCATCGCCGAGGCGCAGCGGCTCTCCTCGACGCTGAAGAGCGGCGGCGCCCAGGGGCTTTATCTGATGCCGCCGTTCGGCAGTCCCCAAATCGCCGAGCGCGTCATGGAGGCCGTGATCTAGCGTGAAGGACACCCGACCGCTGGTTTCTCGGCGCGCTCTGTTGCGCGCGGCGCTGCTCGGCGTCGGCGGCTCCTCCGCGTTCATGGCTTACGCCGACCGTTCCTCCTACCGGTTGCAGGTGGAACGGCACACGCTTCGTCTCCCGCGTTGGGACGCCGACGGCTTCCGCGTCGTGCTGCTGTCCGACACCCACGTGAACTCGGACACGGCGATGCGGCGGGGGCGGCGCGCCGCGGAGATCGCCGTCGAGGAGAAGCCGGACCTCATCGTGTTTGCCGGCGACGCGATCAACACGAGCCAAGCGTACGGGCTGGAGCACATCGCACGGAGCTTCGAGCCGCTGCGGGAGGCCAAGTGCCCGTGCGTGGGGGTGCTCGGCAACCACGACTACTGGGTGCAGCAGCCGGCCAAAGTCGTCGAGGCCGTGCGGAACTCGCCCGTGCGGCTGCTGCAGAACGAGATCTTCGAGTGCGACGGGGTGACCGTGGCGGGCGTGGACGACGCGCTGGTGGGGCGCATGCGCCCCGCGTTCCTTCGGGAGCGGCCGCGCTCCAAGTCGACCCTCGTCCTGTTGCACGAGCCCGACTTCGTGCGCGAGCTGCCGTTGGACGCTTCGCTGCAACTGAGCGGACACAGCCACGGGGGCCAGATGTGCCTTCCCATGGGGGTCGCGGTGCACACCCCGGTCGGGGCGCGCGACTACATCGCGGGCTTCTACCCGTCCGCTCCGGTGCCGTTGTACGTGAGCCGCGGGGTGGGGACGATCGGGCCGGATCTGCGCACATTCTGTCCGCCCGAGGTGAGCGTGCTGACTCTGAGGTCGGCCTCGTGAAGCTGCGGCACCTTTTGTGGGGCTTGGCCGGCGCGAGCGCCGCGACCCTCGCCTACGGCACGCTGGTCGAGGCGCGCCGGCTCGTGCTGGAGCGGCGCACCTTGCGTTTGCCTCGCTGGCCGTCGCGTTTGAGCGGCACCCGCATCGCCTTGCTGGCGGACTTCCACCTGCGCGACGAGCGTTCGGTGGAGCTGGCCGAACGCGCGGTGGCGATGGCGCTGGACGAGGCGCCCGACATGGTCGTGATCGCGGGCGATCTGATCGCGCACTGGAAGCCGGATGTCGTGGCGATGCTTGGGCGCGTGCTCGAGCCGATGCTCTTGATGCACGGGTCGGTGGTGGCCGTGCCTGGGAACCACGAGTATTTCGGCGGGACGCCCACGCTGTTGCAGCCGGTGTTCGACGAGCTGGGCATCCGCCTGTTGCGCAACGAGGCGTGGACCCACGGGGGGATCCACTGGGTCGGGGTCGATTCGGCCAACGCCGGGAAGGCCGACCCGTTCTCCCCGATGGCCGAGGCGTTCGCCGATCCCGGCAAGCCCGCGGTCGTGGTTTGGCATGAGCCGGACATGGTCGAGTGGCTGCCGCATGGGGCCGCCCTCATGCTGGCGGGGCACAGCCACGGGGGCCAGTTCACTTTTCCATGGGGATGGACGCCGATGCACACGCGCCACGGCGAGCGGTACGTGCGCGGGTTCTTCCCCGAGGCGCCGACGCCGCTCTACGTCACGCGGGGCGTGGGGACGACGTTCTTCCCCTCCCGGTTGGGCTGCGCCCCCGAGGTCGCTCTGTTGACCTTGGTCGAGACGTAGGGGGAGTTGCACGCAAAGGGCGCAAGGGGCGCTGGGGGGCGCGCGCAAAGGGGTGGGTGCCACGCCCGCCCGACGGGCGTGCCAAGTGGCAGAAGGGCTCTATTGCAATAACTTAACACATGCAGGAGGGTGAAGGAGTCGTCTGCATACTGTTCTCCGTTCGAAGTTCGGAGGTTCCTTCATGCCTATTCCATCTCTGACCCCATTCGTTGCGGCGCTTGCGATGACGGGCGCCCCCGTCCAGAATCCCAACGCGTTCAATCCGAAGATCTCGCTGGTCGGCGACTTTGCGTTTCGGCTCAAGGACGACGACAAGGACGCGGAGCACGCGGATTTTCGCGAAGTCGAGCTCGGCTTCGCCGCGGACGTCGACCCGTTCCTCAAGGCGGAGGCTTACCTCGCCATCGAGAAGGAGGACGGGGAGTCCCACATCAACGTCGAAGAGGCGTTCGGCCAGTACAACCAGTTGGGAAGGGGGCTCTCGGGCAAGTTCGGGAGGATCGCGGCGGCGATCGGCCGCACAAATCGCAACCACCGCGACCAACTCTCGTTCATGGACTATCCGCTCGTGATCACCGATCTGCTTGGGGACGAGGGGTTGCGTGCCGGAGGTGCTTCGATCAGCTATCTCATGCCCGGGGACCGCTACCTCGACTTCACGCTCGAGGGGGTCGATGCCGAGGACGGTCCGCTGTTCTCCGGCTCGCGCGCTCCGAGCCCGGTGTGGGTCGGTCACGCCCGCACTTTCTTCGACTTCTCGGAAGACCTTTCGGCGCAGTTCGGTGTCAGCGCGGCCAACGGCCCGTCGATGGACGGCCGGTCGAACCTGGTGGGGACGGACTTCACGATGAAGTGGCAGCCCGGCAAGCAGGGGCGCTCGCTGCTGTTCGAGGTCGAAGCGTACTGGGCGGACAGCGCGGCTCCGGGGACTCCGAAGACGTTCGGCATGTTTGCGGACATGGAGTACCAGGTTTCGCGCAACTGGTTTGCCGGCGTCCGGTACGACTCCAGCGAGATTCCCGGCACCGCGGACACGCACATCGCATGGACGGCGAACGTGACGCGCAAGGTCACGGAGTTTGAGCACTGGCGGCTCGAATTCAAGCAGATCGCCAGCAACTACGAGTCGCTGCGCTCCACTCTGACCCTCCAGTTCCAGTGGTTGATCGGCACCCACCCGGCCCACAAGTATTGATCCAGGAATCGAAACGATGAAACACCTACTCTTCCTCTCCGCAATCCTCCTTGCCGCCGCCGCGCCCGCCCAGAGCCCGCTCAAGGTCGTCACGACCACCCAGGACCTGGCGTCGATCGCGGCATCCGTCGGCGGCAACCTCGCCAGCGTGAGCTCGCTGATCGTGGGGGCACGGGACCCCCACCACATCGAGGCCAAGCCCAGCTACATGAGCCGGGTGGCCGGTGCCGATCTGTTCATTGCCGTCGGCCTCGAGTTGGAGGTCGGTTACGAGCAGTCGATCCTGTCCGGGAGCCGCAACGGGCGAGTCCAGATCGGCCAGCTCGGGCATCTGTACGCGTCGGACGACGTGCCGCTGGTGGGCAAACCCACCGGGCCGGTGACGCGGGCCGAGGGCGATATCCATCCCTACGGCAATCCGCACTACTGGCTCGACCCGTACAACGCGCGCATCATCGCGGACCACATCGCGGCGCGCATGGGGGCCTTGCGTCCCGCGGGCGCGAAGACGTTCGACGCGAATGCCGAGGCGTTCAAGAGGAGTGTGGACGTCGCGATGTTCGGGGCGCAGCTCGTTTCGAAGTTCGGCGGCGACAAGCTTTGGCAATGGGAAGTGGGCGGGCAGCTTGCCAGCCAGCTCGCCGCGAACGGCGCGGCGAACCTCGTCGGCGGTTGGGAGAAGAAGATGGCGCCGCTGAACGGCAAGGCGATCATCACGTACCACCGGAGTTGGAGCTACTTCGTCAACCGGTTCGGGATCAAGATCGTGGGCGAGCTGGAGCCCAAGCCTGGCCTCGATCCCACGCCCGGACACGTGGCCTCGCTGTTGAAGATCGCTTCCGCCAACGGGGTGAAGGTCATTCTCCAGGAGCCTTTCTATCACGACACCGAGGCGAAGTTCGTGGCGTCGCGGACCGGGGCGAAGGTCGTGGTCGCTCCCGGCAGCGTGGGCCAGGACCCTGCGGCCCGCGATTACGTCTCCCTGATCAACACGATCGTCGATCGTCTGGCCTCGGTGTACGGAGGCTGACATGCGCGACTACTGGCTGCTGATGGGTCCGGCGTCGCTGGCGTCGATGGTGATGTCGCCCGTGCACTGCCTCTTCGGGCTGCACATCGTGCGGCGAGGCGTGATCTTCATCGACCTCGCGGTCGCGCAGATCGCGGCGCTCGGCATGGTGGTGGCGATCCGCCAAGGCCACGATGCGCACTCCCCCCAGGCGTACTGGTGGTCGCTCGGCTTCGCGCTCGCCGGGGCCTTGGCGATCGCGCTCACGAAGTACCGCTTGGGGCGGGTGCCGCACGAGGCGATGATCGGGATCTTCTTCGTGGTGGCTTCCGCAGGCGGGATCATCGCGCTCGAGAACACGCCGCACGGGTTGGAGGAGTTGAAGGACCTGTTGGCGGGGAGCATTCTCTTCGTGGACAATGCCCACGTGGCCAACACGGCCGTGATCTACGGGACGATCCTTGCCGTGATGATCTTGTTCTGGAAGGCGACGACGCGCATCTCCTTGCAGACGCCCGACGCGCCGACGGGTTTGAAGGCGGCCTTGTACGACTTCCTCTTTTACTCGCTGCTCGCGTTCGTGGTCGCGTCGTCGGTGAAGATCGCGGGCGTGCTGGTCGTCTTCACGTGGCTGGTCATGCCGGCGGTGATGGCGTTCCTGTGGGTGTCGTCGATGCGGGCCGCGGTGTTGGTCTCGCTGCCTCTGGCCGTGCTGGTTTCGTTGGGGGGTCTGTGGGCCTCCTACAGGTGGGACTGGCCGACGGGTGCGGCGATGGTCGTCGTCTTCGGCGCGGTGGTGGCGCTGTTCTACGTCGTAGGGCTCTTTGTCCCGAACCGCGCGGCGATGAACCCGGAGGATGGCGAGCTCGCAGGGACCCAGGCGGGCTGAGGGGCGCGTAAAGGGCGCCGGAGGTTTCACGCGGAGGCGCGGAGGCGCTCGGGGTTTCACGCGGAGGCGCAGAGGCGCGGAGGAGTTTCACGCAAAGGGCGCAAAGGGCGCAAAGGGGGGAAGGGGCTCGGGGTTTCACGCAAAGGGCGCTAAGGGCGCTGGGGGCACGCGAAAGGGTGGGTGCCACGCCCGCCCGACGGGCGTGCAGGGGCGCGGAGGGGCGAGCCCCGGTCATCCGAGCGTTCCGGTCATCCCGAGCGTTCCGGTCATCCCGAGCCTCTCCCGGTCATCCCGAGCGAAGTCGAGGGATCTGTCGCCCGTGGGGCGCGCAAAGGGGTTCCTACGCGGACTTCGAGAGCGGGGAACCGCACTCGATGCGGTTCCGGCCGTTGTGTTTGGCCAGGTAGAGCGCCCGGTCGGCGGCCTCGACGAGTTGGCCGGGCGAGATGATCCCGGGGATCTCCGTCCCCGCGACGCCGATGCTCAGGGTGATCCCGCGTTTCTGCCACGCGTGGGACTCGATTTCGACGCGGAACCGTTCGGCGACGAGCAGCGCGTCTTCGAGCTTCGTTCCGGGCAGGATGACGGCAAACTCTTCGCCCCCGTAGCGGGCGACTTCGTCCAGAGGGCGAGCCGAGCCCGTGAGGATCGCGGCGACCATGCGCAGCACTTCGTCGCCCTCGGGGTGGCCGAACGCGTCGTTGTAGGCTTTGAAGTGGTCGATGTCCGCCAGGAGGAACGAGATCGGCTTGCCGTCGCGTTCCCGGCACGCGAATTCGCGCCTTAGCCGGTCGTGGAGGGTGCGGTGGTTGGGAATGCCGGTCAATCCGTCGTTCGACGCGAGGCTCTGAAGGCGACGGTTGGCGTCTTGGAGCTCGGCGCTCTTGGTCTCCAGTTGGAGGCTGTACTCGGTGAGCGCCTGCATCTGCTGGCGCATCTGCAGTTCGAAGCCTCGGCGGTCGGTGACGTCGCTCGCGAAGCAGTAGTGGCCGTCGAAGTCGCCGTCGGGGGTTCGGGTCGCGGTCATCACGACGCGTTTGAAGTAGATGGTGCCGTCGGGACGCTGTCCTCGGCATTCGGCTTCGACGCGTCCGGTTTTGAGCATCTCCTGGTAGCGCTGCACCATGTCGCCCCGGTCGACGGGGTGCACCAGGTCGCTCCATGCGCGCCCGATCAGCTCCTCGATCTTCAGGCCGCACAGCTCGGCATACGCGGGATTGGCGTAGATGTAGCGTCCCGACGTGTCGAGTTTGGACATGCCTTCGAGCGCGTTCTCCATGACGCGGCGCATCTCGCGCTCCTCGGCATCGGCCCGTTTGCGGGCGGTGACGTCGTGCGCCGTGTTGAGGATCAGGCACGGCTCGCCTTCGGGGTTGCGTTTGAAGACGGTGGTGCGGATGTTGAGCCATCGCCACGCGCCGTCGGCGCGTCGGATGCGGAGTTCGCTTTCGAGCACTTCGCCGTCGGGCAAGACGGAGACGAGATCGACGCGGTCCCGCAGCACGTGCGCGTCGTCGGGATGGACGATCGTCTCCATGTAATCCAGGCTGAGTTCGGCTTCGCTGTCCGGTGCGATGCCGAGCATCTCGCCGAACTGGTGGTTGGCGTAGGTGAGGCGGCGCGAGGGCAACTCGAGGATGTAGAGCAGATCGAGGGTGGAATCGGCAACGTCGCGGACCAGCTTCTGGCTCTCCATCAGCTCGTTTTGGGTTCGCTTGATCTCCGAGATGTCGCGAAGGATCGTGGAGTAGCCCAGCAACTGGCCGTCGGGGCCCCGGTGCGCCAGGACGACCTGGGACATCGGCACCTCGCCTCCCTGGGGGTCGAGGACGGCGCTTTCCCCCTTCCAATAGCCGTTTTCACGGGCCGTGGGGAGGGCGACGTCGAGCATGAGGTCCGCCGCCCACCGCGGGTAGCGGCTTCGGATCATCGGCTCGAACGGCAGATCTTCGATGGATCCAAAGAACTCCCGACCCGCTTGGTTCACGAACAGGACGCGTCCGTCGAGGTCGCGCGTGATAACGATGTCGGGCGTGGCGTTGCAAATGGCGAGCAGCGAGTCCGTCGACCCGTCTCCCGATTCCATCCTCTGTCCGTCGCGCATCACGTTGGGCACACCCTAAGGATGTATTGGACGAAGCGCGGGGTTTGACGAGGGTCAGGGGTGCGAGGAATTCGAAAAGTCTCGTCGGGCGCTTGCGAGCACGCGAACGGTCGTAGTAGAGGGTGGAGGCACGATGGCATCGAGGCAGACGTCGACGGAGGCGGTGTGCGCGCGGCGGGAGGCGATGGTCGACCGTCAGATCTGGGCTCGCGGCATACGCGGAGCGGCGTTGTTGCGTGCGTTCCGGGAGGTCCCCCGGGAGGCGTTCGTGCCGGAGGAGTTCGCCGCCGAGGCTTATGCGGACGCGCCGTTGCCGATCGGGGAGGGCCAGACGATTTCGCAGCCCTACATCGTGGCGCTCATGATCGAGGCTCTGGAGTTGCATTCCGGGGCGCGGGTCTTGGAGATCGGCACGGGTTCGGGTTACGCGGCGGCCATTCTGAGCCATCTGGCCGCGGAGGTCTACACCGTGGAGCGGCACGGGAGTCTCGCCACGGATGCGGCGGCGTTGTTCGAGGAGCTGGGGTACGGCAACGTCCACGTCCTTCACGGCGACGGGACGCTCGGTTGGCCCGAGCACGCTCCGTTCGACGCGATCCTGGTGTCCGCAGGCGGTCCCGAAGTGCCGCCCGCGCCGCTTCTCGAGCAGTTGGCGGAAGGGGGGCGGTTGGTGGTGCCGGTGGGTTCCACGCGCACGCAAGAGCTGATCCGGTTGCGGCGTTGCGGCGGCCGCTTCTCGCGCGAGCCGTTGGGTGCGGTCCGGTTTGTGCCGTTGATCGGGGCGGAAGGTTGGCCCGAGCCGCCGTAGCGGGGCGAGGGCTCTTGTTTTGCGGGCGCGAGCCCAACGAGTATCCTTGGTGCGCCAAGCCCCGGTAGCTCAGCGGATAGAGCAACTGCCTTCTAAGCAGTGGGTCGTGGGTTCGATTCCCGCCCGGGGCGCTTGAACTGGGTTTGTCCATCCAGTCCGATTGCGCTCGCACCGCGCAAAATTACTGGGTTTGCCAAGTAGGCCGGGGCGGGGACTTGCGGGACTGTTGTTCCTGTGGTACGTTGGTAGGATCATGAAAGGAAGGTTCGGAGTTGCGTGCCTTGCAGGGGCCGTGCTGGCGGGTCAGGCGTCCGCGACCATCGTCAACATCAGCACGCATCTGGGTGCGAATCCCGTCGAGGTGACGGTCGGCTCGATCAAGCACGTCGGGGTGACCCTCTCGCTCGGGCCCGGGACCCACACCGTGACCCCGATCGACACCTCCGGCGGGGGCGCTTACACGGCAGCAAACCGGTTCAGCCAAGTCAACCTCCCCTTCAAGGGCTGGGAGTGGAACGTGTTCGTCTCTACCGACGGCGGGCTGACAGGAGTCAAGCACGGGTATGGAGGCGGGTCGCCCTCGAACGATGACCCGTACCAGGCGACCGCCGCCGCCGCGTTTGCGGCGGCTCCGGCCCCGTTTCTGTTGACCTACGGTTCAGCGACGGACGTCACGTTCTTCTGGCTGGACGACAACTTCGGGGACAACACGGGAGGCATCTCAATCGATGTCAGCAGCCCCGTCCCAGAGCCCTTCACGCTGAGCCTTGTCGGGCTCGCGCTGGCAACCGCCGTGCGCCGTCGGCGCAAGCTGGCCTGATCGCTGCTTCAGTTGCAGGGCTTTGCTTCAGATGCGCTGTCGCTGCTTTTCGGTGTGGTGGCAATGCTAACCGTCGGCAAGGTTGTGCGCGGCAATCGTGGGGATTGAATCCCTAGATCCAGCACCTCTTGCCGGGCGTCGTCGACGATCATCCGCCCATCGAAGTGCTGCGCTCCACTCCAACGGCCTGTGCGCGCGCGTCGAAAGGCACGGCCGAAGCCGCCAGGCCTGGAGCTTCTCCATGCGCTTCCCAAGAAAAGGGTCTTGTAGCGAGCGCCTCCATTCCGCCAGGAGCCGCTCTTCCGACGTCCCCAGCTTCTCCAGGGCCCGCTGGTTGGTGGTTGCGGACAACATCTCGATCACCCGACGCCGGCCATGGTGCTCGACGACGAAACGAACGAGGGAACCCGAGAGCCCGTACCGGGCCTTTCCTGACCATACGTCCTCGAGCCGCGATGGAAAGGTCCCGGCCTCCAAGGCGCGCGCCGCATCGTCGCGATGCCGGGCGTCCAACTGCCCCGAGACCAGCGTGGCCAGCCCTTCGACGAACCAGGCCATGGGCTCGAGCCCGTCCAGATCGTGCGACGGGTTGTGCTGCGCGTGGTACGAGTGGGTCAACTCGTGGGCGACCAGCATCCGAATGGCGTCGACGTCCTCCGAATCGTGCTCTTGCGCCTCGGTCTTCCACACCCTGGGCGTGAGGAAGAACGCATGCGCCGATCCGGCCGCCCCGACCATCCAGGGTTCGCTCTTCGGCATGCCCCACTCCTTGGCCAGCGCATCGTCGAACTCGGCCCGCGATCCGCACAGACGGAGCTCGACGGGCTTTTCGAATCCCGATCCGAAGAACGCAGCGATCCGAGCCTCGGCGCCCGCCGCGTGGCGACGGAACGCCGCGCCCTGCTCCGCGTCGCGCGCTCCGAAGACGACGGTGATCCGACCGGACCGAATGGGAAGGCGGTGTGGAACGCCGGCGGCCGGCATCAGCAGGAGGACAACCGCGGGGAGGAGCTTCATCAACAAGCATTGTCCGCCCGTCCGCGTTGCGCGTGGACCGCGACCGGCCCAAAGTCCCGAGAACGGCCAGGTGCGGCCCCTGCGTGGACGGCCTACGCAGAAGTCGCACGTTGCGAAAGGAATCTCCCCGGCGCGCGCCGAAAAGAGCACCATGGCCGAGAACCCCTCCCGTCGCGATATCCTCCGCGCCTCCGCCGCAGGAGCCTTCACGTTTGCTTTGCCCGTCTTCGGAGCGACCCACAAGCCGCCCAAATCGCCGCAGAAGGTCCGGTTCGGATGCATCGGCGTGAGCGGCAAGGGCGACAGCGATACCGCCGACGCGAACCGCCTGGGCGTCGTGGTCGCGATCTGCGACGCCGACCGCAACCGGCTGGCGGACGCGATGAAGAAGTATCCGGACGCCCGGCCGTTCACCGACTACCGGTACATGTACCGCCACATGGGCGACAGCATCGACGCCGTCACCGTCAGCACGCCCGACCACAACCACGGGCTCGCCACGGCGATGGCGCTCATGATGGGCAAGCACGCCTTCTGCCAAAAGCCGCTCACGCGCACGGTCTGGGAAACGCGCCGCCTGGGCGAGCTCGCGCGCAAGAACCGACTCGCCACCCAGATGGGCAACCAGGGCACCGCGAACGACGAACTTCGCCGCGCGGCCATGGCCGTCAAAGGCGGCGCCATCGGCGTCGTGAAAGAGGTCCACGTCTGGACCGACCGCGCCGAAGGCTGGTGGCCGCAAGGCGTCGGACACCCGATGCCCGACGTGAAGCCCGCCTCGGTGGACTGGGACTCCTGGCTCGGGCCCGCGCCGATTCGCCACTTCTCCAACGCGTATCACCCGTTCAAGTGGCGCGGCTGGTGGGACTTCGGCGCCGGTGCCCTCGGCGACATGGGCTGCCACGTCATGAACCTGCCGTTCATGGCGCTGGATCTGCGCGACCCCATCGCCATCCGAGCCGAGGTGTCCGACCACAACGACGAGACCTTCCCGCGCTGGTCGATCATCCACTACGAGTTCGGCGAGCGCAACGGACGCGCCCCCTTGAACTTGACCTGGTACGACGGCGGCAAGAAGCCGTCGCAGGACTACGTGCCCGGCGTGCAGTACACCGGCGGCGGCGTGATCATCGTGGGATCGACCGGAACGCTCTACGTTCCCGGCGAACACGGAGGCGGCGCGACGATCGTCGGCAAAGGCACCCCCCAGGCGGAGTTCGAGAAGTCGCCCGGACACTTCGAGGAGTTCATCAACGCGATCCAGGGCGGCAAGCCCGCGATGTCGAACTTTCCCGACTACGCCTGCCCGCTGACCGAGACGGTCGTGCTCGGCAACCTCGCGGTGTGGGCGCCCGGAGAGAGGCTCGAGTGGGACGCCGCGAACATGCGCGTCAAGGGCCGCCCGGACCTGGACTCGAAACTGAAGCCGACGTATCGGGAGAACTGGGACTTCTAAGCCGGACCCCGGGGTCCCCCCGTTTTTGCAACAGGGGAACGCGCAAGTACCGGATAATGGAAGGGTCATGGCACGCGCACTGCTCTTCCTCGCGGCCCTGGTCGTGGCGCTTCCTTGCGCCCGCGCCGACGTTTCGCGGCGCCACGTCTTGGTCATCGTCGTGGACAACGTCGGGGGTGACTCCAAACTCCCGCAAGCCGTCGAGAACGGCATCGAACTCAAAAACACACTCGCCAAGCTGGACGGGGTGACCGTCAAGGGGACGTCCTTCAACGAAGGGCGCGAGGCCATCGCCCGCGCGGTGCAGAACCTGGCGGCGGGAGCCGGCTCCGACGACGGCCTCACGCTCTACTACCTCGGACACGGGTTCAAGAGCGGAGGTTCGAGCTACTGGGCCACCGTGGACACCCGCGCCGACGCCGGCCGCCCCACCTCGACCGAAGGCAGCATTTCGACCGAGGACCTCTACAACTGGCTCAAGGGCACTAAGGCGAGCGAGATCGTGGTGTTCAACGACGCGTGCCGCAACCTCGCCGCAGGCGCCGTCAGCGGCGATGGATGGAACGGATTCGCCAGCCGACTCGCCGCGGCCGTCCCCCCGGGAGCGGACAAGCGGCGCGTGCTCGTCGTGCATGCGACCCGCGACAACGAAGTGGGACTGTCCCACCCGGACGCGGGCGGCAGCCTTCTTTGCCGGTTCGTGATCGAGGCAGCCCAAGGACGAGCGGGGAAGTTCGCCGACTTGGACCGCGAAGGCTCGGAAGTGCGCACGCCGCGCCTTCAGGAGTACGTGTCCGAGCGGTACAAGTCGTTCCGGACGAAGTTCCGGAACGCACGCGTCGAACCGGAATTCGAAGCCGCGAACCTGCCGGGGGACGGGCTCCACTTCTGCGGAACGCCCGAACGGCCCGAGGAGTTTGTGCGCCCGGGAACCTTCGACCGGGACAAATTCTGGAAGTCCCTCAACGCCTTTTACGGAGATGCGGCTTCGAAATTCCGGACCCTCGCGGGTGCCGAACTGCAGGAGCTGAACGTCCTCCGCCGCGGTCGCCCGAAACTCGTCGAATCCAAACGGGGCTTTCCAGGTGCCGAAGCGACTTGGCTCGTGGACAACCGCTCCGGTTACACGTTCTATGCCGTGCTTGGCCTTTATCCCACGGAAAACGACGCTTACGGGGTGGCAACGAAGTTCTGCGAAACCCTCCGGTTCAAAGAGGCCCAAGGCACCGAGCAGGTGGGGATTCTGGGCGGCCTTCCCGACCTGTCGAAGATCGATCTGGGCGACGTGATCGACATCCTCGGAGGCAAGTCGAGACGGCCGACCAATGCGAACCCCAATGCCCCCAAGTGGATGTGGACCAAGGAGCGGTTTCCCCAGGTGGTGACCCTGCGGCGGCGCGATCAGAACGGGGCGTCCGTGTACGTCAAGATCGGCATGGTGGAACCCACACCGGAGTACCTTCTTGTCACCCAGCGCATCGCCAACCTCCAGGAAGCTCAGCAGTACCAGGACCAGCGAATTCTGCTCGTCACCATTCAGGCCTTCTGAGGCAGCAGCGCGTCGAGAGCGGCATCCGAGACACCGACCGAGTCGGCGAGATCGTGCGCCCGGGTGCGCCAAAACTCGTTCTTGGGCTCTAGCCACGCGCACCGGATCAGGAGGTCGAGCATCTCGGACAATCGCCCCCCTTCATAGAGAGCCCCGAGCACCTCCAGCAAGTCTGCGCCGGCCTCGAGGTTCGTAGTGGCCCGGAGAAGTGCACGCAGCTCCGCCTCGTCCGTCGGAACGGCTTCGCCGCCGACCCACTCGACGCGCCGCCTGAGGAGCTCCCCAGCGGCGCCAAGAATGCTCACCACGAGCTCGGAACCAGGTTGGACCCGAGGCACTCGGAGTCGATGCCCGCCGCGGCCGGCCATCGCCTTCCTGGCCTCGTGGGAGAGCACTTCCGTCGCGACGACGGCGCCGGTGGCCGGATCGAGGACCCGGATCGATTGCCAATCGGCGGGCACCGTCGAGGTACGAAACACCAACCCGTCGCCTTGAACGGGGGTGCGATCGAGCGGCAGGATCCAACCGCTGCCTCCTCCCATCGATGCGCCAAAGGTCTTTCCGATACCGGCCAAGCGCCGCCGCGCTCGTTCGGGTAGCCGCGACGCGTCCCCTGTCAGGATCATTGTCTTGCCGGCATCGACCTTGACGCGTTGACCCGCGGGGGGCACTCGCCCGTCGAACACGATCGCCTGCCCGGTGCTTCCGCAACGCACGCGGTCGCCCCGGAACAGCAGGACCCACGAGTACTTGTCGGAACCATCGAACGACCGAACGGGCGTGGTCTTGCCGGCGCGGGTCAACTGCACCGCGCCCTTCGCGTAGACGATGACCGCGAGGGGTTCCGGGGGCGGCTGCTGCGCGAGCAAGGTCAGCCCCAGCATCAGCTTGAGCATGATCAATGGGCCTCCGTCCGACTCCAGCCTTCGATGAACGGGGCCAAGAGCGGCTCGAATAGAAGATAGACCCAGGCTCCCAGGAAGTCAAGCCACAGAACCCGCATTTGGTGCGCCAGGAGGTAGGCCAGACCCAGGGGCACCAGAGCCACAGCAAGGCGGACGAGGACCCCGCCGTAGTGCCACGCCAACGTCTTCGGACGGCGGAGATCGAGGTGCGTCTGCCACGGCCAAAACAGGGCGAGGGCGAGCCCCAAAAGACCGATGAACGCGTCCAAAGCGATGCTCTCCGCATGGTGCAGCTGCTGGATCGGAGCCTGCGCCATTGTGTAGGCCGCGCACGCGTGGGCGTAGATGCCGCGCATGATGTCCCCGCCCGCCGGCTGCCGATGCTCGTCGTACGCGAAGTAGTCCTGGTCGCGGAGGGGATCGGCCTTTCCGACCAGCACGATCTTGCCCTCCAGCATCGAGCGCGAGAGGGAATCCAGGAGGGCACCTCCCTCGGGTGGACCTGTGAAGGCGGTGATCTCCTCAGCGTGCTTGAGGAGCGAGTAGTCGACGAGGAACCTCGGCGCGCGAAGTTCGGGGGGGAATCGGGGGTCGCTCTCGATCCAGTGCCTTGGCTGAAAGACGTCCCGTTGACCAAACGCTTCGGGACGGATCTTAGCGCGGCCAAGGACCGCGCCCATGGCGGGTAGGCGGTCGCCAGTCCGGGTGTCCTCGTAGAAGAGCGGCTGGGCCGTCAAGTCGGTCGGGAGGAAGATCGCCGCCGCGAGGTGCCGCGCGTCCTTGGGCAGCCAGTGTTCCGGACCCACCAACAACCCGCGTCCCACTCCCACGTAGGTGGGGACCCCCGTGTCGGCCGTGTAGTGCTTCATTTGGGCGATCAAGGCTTCGTGCTCGGAGCGCATGATCCCGTCGGTGCCGGGAGATACGTCGATGTCGAAGCCGATGGCCAGCGGCGGCGGGTCGAGCGCTCGCAATTCCGCGAAGAACCGTTCCCACCGCTCGGAACCGATGGGACGCACGATCTGGTTGCCCTCCAAATCGTAGAGTGAGCTGACATCGCAAACGGCCACGGGGACACTTGCGGGATCCAGCCGATCCGGCCGAAGCCACTCTCGCAGGTTGGTGAGTGCCAGAGACTCGACGCGCTCGCTCACCCGGGGCTCGACGACGAACGCGCCTGTGGGGAACAGGACGAGGAACACGAGGATGTGCAGCACTGTGTGCCGGCTCCACCGAACTCTCGCACCTTCCCTCCGCTTCCTCACCTGCCGAATTGTAAGGCGATTTCGAGCGGCGAGGCAACGTGCCGCCGCGCAACCTCGGCGTATCATGGACAGGGGAGACATTGAAATTGGAAGGGAGACCTCGCATGAGACGCACGATTCGTACCGCCTTGTTCTCGATCCTTGCCGCCGCGATGGCGGCCACCGCCGCTCCCGCCGCCCGGAACGGCGCCGCGACCCACGAGGTCTGCGGCCACCTGCTGGCCGCACAACGCCAGCAGATCGGCAAGCGCCCCATCCGCCGGCTGGAGGCGGAACAGGACACCGACGTCCTCAGCTACAGCCTCGCAATCCAGCCCAACTTCGGGAATGAGCACATCGCCGGCACCAACCGGATGCGCGTCGAACCCAAAACCAACGGTCTCACGCAGTTCACGTTTCGCCTCGGCGACTCGTTCACGATCGGCAACCTCACGCTCGACGGGCGACCGATCACGTACACCCGGCTCGACTTCGCCACCGTGCGCGCGAACTTCGACCGGCCCTACGCCATGGGCGAAGTGTTCCAACTCGACATCGCCTACGAGGGCTCCACCGCGCAGGGCCAGGGGTTCGGCTCGATCAACTTCCGGACTCGCTCGACCGGAGCGGCCGAGGCGTGGAGCCTGAGCGAACCGTGGTATGCCTACACGTGGTGGCCCGCCAAGGATGTGAGCGGCGACAAGGCCCTCATCGACATGGCCGTCGTCGTGCCCTCGGGCATGGTCGTCGCCTCCAACGGCCTGCTCCAAGGCGTCGACGCCCTGGGCGGCGGAGCCCTGCGGTACCGGTGGAGCAGCCAGTACCCGATCGCGCCCTATCTGGTGAGTTTCAACGCCACAAACTTCAACACTTGGTCCCAGACCTACTCCATCGGCTCCGGCTCGATGCCCGTCCAGTTCTTCGTCTACCCCGAGCACGACACCCCTTCGAACCGGGCGGGTTGGAACCAGTCGGTCCAGATGATCCAGACGTTTGCGACGCGCTTTGGCGAGTACCCCTTCGTGGGCGAGAAGTACGGGATCGTCGAATTCGGGTTCGGCGGGGGCATGGAGCACCAGACCATCACGGGCCAGGGCGGCTTCAGCGAGAGCCTCACCGCCCACGAACTGGCGCACCAGTGGTGGGGCGACATGGTGACGTGCCGCTATTGGGAGGACATCTGGCTCAACGAGGGGTTTGCCACCTACGCCGAAGCCCTGTGGCTCGAATTGAAGCCCGGCAGCAGCGGACTGCCGGCCCTGAGCGCCGCCATGCAGGCGCGGAAACCCTCAAGCGTCAACGGCTCGGTGTACTGCTACGACGCGACCAGCGTCGGGAGCATCTTCAACTCCAACTTCTCGTACCGGAAGGGCAGTTGGGTGCTGCACCAGCTCAGGCACGTCGTCGGGGACTCGACGTTCTTCGCGATTCTCGCCGAGTGGCGAAACCGCTACCAGTACTCCGCGGCCACCACGGAGGATTTCATCCACACCGCGGAAGATGTCTACGGAGCACCCCTGCGTTGGTTCTTCGATCCCTGGGTGTACGACCGGGGAGCGCTGGCGTACCGATGGGGCAGCCAAGAAACCACCGTGAACGGGCGCCGCTACCTGATGGTCCACCTGCGGCAGACCCAAAACTCCGCGTACCCCCGGTTCACCATGCCGGTCGACTTCCGTTACTCGGTCGCCGGCCAGACCGTCACGCGCTCGCTCTGGAATTTCGCCGACGTCCAGAACTACGTGATCCCCCTGACCGGACCGGCATCGTCGGCCTCCGTCGATCCCGACGGTTGGCTGCTGACCACCTCGGTCAGCACCGAGGCGTACCGGCCGGGCCCTCCCAAGATCGTGTCGGTGTTCCCCCCGCCGGGCCCGGGTTCGGACAACTCGCTGGGCAAGATCAAGGTGACCTTTCACACGCCCGTCCTCGCGACGGCGGCGGACTTCCAGCTCCGGGCCGCCGGACGACCGCTCTCCTTCGCTTTCGCCTACGACGCGGCGACCCGCACCGCGACCTTGACTCCGGCCGCCGACGTCGTGCCGAGTTCGGTGGAACTGACCGTCCGCGACACCATCCGCGCGGTGGACTCGGGAATGAGCCTGGACGGCGAGGTGGGGCCCGGCTACCAGCTTCCCTCGGGCGACGGCGTGGCGGGAGGGGCGGCGGTGTTTCGTTTCGCGGGGTGAATGGAGCCGGGATCGGTGCGCGGAAATTGCGCTGAAAACCGCAACGTCGGGCCGTTCATGAAGGGAGATCGTCGGCGACAATGAACACGCAAACGATTGGGTCGTGTGCGGCTTTTTCTCCCCTTTGCCGCCGCGGCCCATTTTTTATCTCGGTGGGGGTCGCTTCCCGCCGATCGGTCCTTGAAGCGGAGGGGGCTGCCCGCCCGTTTTCGGGACCTCGTCCTCGTCGGGATAGAGCACGCCCTTCAGACCAAGCGCCTGCCAGTCGTCCTCGTTCTCTTTGGTCGAGATGTCGAACCACTGCGCGGTCACATCGTCGCCGAGCGAGGTCTTGACCCGCAGGTCGTCCTTGCCCTCCGAAGCGAGCATGCGGAGCCGTTCCTTCTCCCCGTCGTAGAGCGCGCTGTCGGCCCACACGTAGCGCCAGCGCTTCGCGTCGATCTGCTGCATCGCCTGCGGCGAGCCCGTCACCACGGCGTGGCGGTTGCCTTCGCCGTACCAGTACTCGATGCGGGCCGCGGTGATCGAGACGGGGTAGCGCCGGGCGCTCGACGAGGCGCGCACCTCGTCGTCCATCTGCTTCTCCGCCTCGGACTTCTGAACAGCGGGCGGGGAGGGACGGTCCTTCGCCACCTCGTCCGGCACCATCGGCCTAAAGGGAGGGATCTCCTCCTCGACCAACTTCTGCTGGTCTTTGGGCTTGACCAGCATGTCCACGTTGCCGGTGAGGACCGCGCGCTTCTCTTTGCGGTACACGACGGCCTTGTCGCACACGAGATTGGCCTTGGCGCTGTAGTAGTGCACCTTGCCCGTGGCGATCACCACGTCGGTCTTCACGTTCCGCTCGAGCTTCTCGGCCTTCACGATGACTTCGCCGTCGGTCGCCTGGGCGTCGAGCATGGTCTGCACCTCGCCTTTGTGGCTGGTGACGCCCTTGGTATCGAATTTCCAGTTCGTGGGCTTGCTTTCCCCTTGGATCTCGTCGAGCGGCGAGTGGGTCTTGCCCTCCCACACCGCCGGGCCCGTCGTGTACGACTCCTCTTCCATCGCGTACACGAGGCCGTCAGCCTCGACGTCGCCCTCGTACAGGCGTCCCTTGATCGCACCGGGAACCGTGAGTTTGGCGGTCTTCTCGTCGTACGTAAAGCTTGCGGCGCGCAGGTTCATCTTGTCGTTCATCACGTGCACGCCCCGGTCCACCTCGAGCTGGTGGGTGATCGAGTTCCACGTGGCGTGGGGGGCGTCGAACGCGAACGTTCCCTCTTTGGCGCGGTAACGGCTGTCCCGCACCCCGAGGAACTCGAAGAACTGGCGGTCGTCGCGCACGTTGACCCGGTCGACGCTTCCGTTGGCCGTCAGCTCGCCCCCCTGATAGTTCCAAAACTGGACGTCGTCGAGGACGACCGCCGTGTGGAGTCCCATCATTTCGGGCGTCCGCCGGTAGCCGGCGAACGGGTCCAGCCGGGCCAGTTCGCGCAGCCACGCGATGCCCACAAAGATCGCGACCACCCCTCCCAGCGCCAGGAGCGCGTTGCGTGCGAGTCGTCGGGGAGGTCGGGTGCTCATCGTTCTAATGCAAGACCACGTCGCGCTGGACGACCTGGTTCGGTTGGGTCAGCGTCACGGTCTCATCGGGAGCGGTCAAGCCGCCGTTCACATACGTGATCACGTAGGTGCCCGGGCTGAGCCAGAGTTTGTACGTGCCGTCCGACCCCACGTTGAAGATACGCACGGGAGTGCCGGAGAGTTTTGCCGTCACGACGGTGCCGGGTGCGCTCGCGCTGGGCGAGATGCGCCCCCACACGTTGTACGGCGGACCGGGGGGGATCGTGTTGCTGGTCGGCGTGATCAGGATGTCGTTGACGGTCACCACGCCCGCGACGGCCGTATTCGGCTGGGCGCTGAAGTCGGTCTTGAAGAATCCGGTTGCTCGGACCGAGCCCGTGATGCCCCAGAAGGCCGTTTGGGTCGCGCTCGAGTACGCCACGTCGACGAGGTCGAAGAGGCCTGCCGCGTCCGTGGTTCCGAGGCGTCCCGCGAAGCTGACGGTCGCGCCGGGCACCGGCAGGTTGTTCGTGGAGTTCAGCACCTTGCCTTGCACGCGCACGCGCTCGGGGCCGATCCAAAGGTCGCCGATGTCGACCGTTCCCGAGGCGGAGGGGAACACGAAGGTCCAGGTGCCCGAGCCGTTCAGCGGGTCCACGAGGAGCGAGGTAGTGCCGTTCGGCACCGAGATCTGGAACGACCCGTCCGCCGCGGAGGTGAGCACGCTCGTGCCCCCCTGCTGCACCGAAGCGCGCGGGTTCGGCGGACCGCCGGTCGCCACCTGGAGAACGCGACCGAGGATCACGGCGGTGCCTCCGCCGCCCCCGCCCCCTCCACCGCACCCCGCGGCGAGAAGGGCGAAGACCAAGAGCGCAAGGGTCCACGCCCTCATCGGATGCCTCGTCGCGTGATGCGGACGTCGATCCAACTTTGCGACTGCTGGGGAGTGAACTGGAATCCGCCGTCGGGTTCCAGCTCCTTCCAACGCCGCAACACGGGATCGTAGACGTCGAACTCGCGCAGGTCGCCTTCGAGCATCTCGAAGGAGAGGCGGATGACCTTCCGCACCCGCAGGCCCTCGAGCTGCACGCGGTAGACGGTGGGTTCGACCGGCCGCACGTCGCGGTAGAGCCGGCTGCCGCCGTCGACCCACGCCTGGAAGCCCCCGATGCCCGGCGGGATGGCGCCGTCCTCCCTCCAATCCACGCCTCGGGATGCCCCTTGGCGCTGGCCGAGGATCACGCTTGCGCGCTGGAGTCGGTCGTCGAAGGTCAGCTTCATGCTCCACGTTTCCGGGTGCGGAATGGGGTTGGCCGAGGCCGTTCGCCCGGGTGATCCCGGACCCAGGGGTGTTTGCGGAGTGAACAACAACGTCGCGCCCTCGGCCGCGAGGACCCGCACGAAGTACCCCTTGCCCGGTTCGAACTGTGTGGCGGCGACGAGCGTGCCGGTTTCCGGCGCCCCCGAAGCGGCGTCCGGCGGGCCGGGTTGGAACGTGAAGAAGTCCGTGCCGATCTCCACCCCGGCGGCCTCGCCATAGGTGCGTGGGAAGTCCGCGGCGCGCACGACCCTCACCCGGCTGGTCGGCACGGTCTCCAGGAGCGGATCGGCGATCATGTTCCAGCCCGGTCTCAGGGCCACCGCGATCGGGGTGCCGGGGCTCGTTCGGCCTTGAAGGGTGAAGCCGGGCTGCGCGGCGGGCAGGCGGACGAAGAACGAGTGGCCCTGTCGGAACGGGCCGAGGGTCGGAAACAGGTCGTAGCTCGCGTGCGCCTGGTTGTAGCGCCCGGCGAGGATCTGGTTCTCCGGCACCCCGAGCACCGTGGCCAGGTCGCTGCTGTACGGGTCGATCGCGATTCCCACCAGGGACATGCCCTTGGGCAGCCCTCCGGGGAGGGCGTAGCTGCCGTCGCCCTCGACTCGGAGGTCGAGGGCAAGGGGGCCGGGACCCTTGTTGACGCGGCGCGAGAGCACGACGGTGTCGAGGCCGCCCCGGGTCCGAACGACCTCGACGAGCAGGCGTTGGTTGCCCAGGTAGGCGCCCGTTGCGATGCGGGTCCCGAAGGCCCCGTTCTGGATCGGGATGGTGTCGATGGTGGTGGCGCCGAAGCTAAGTCGCACGCGGCCGGTGTCGCCGGTGGCGAGCCCGAGCCCCACGACCGTTCCGTAGAAGTCGTTCGGCGTGGGGTTGGAGGCGGTCGCCACCGCGCCCGCGGGCACGTAGGCCCGGGCGATCAGGTCTTGGACCGGGAGGTCGATCGCCACGCGGTAGGGAGCGCCGGCGTTCAGGTCCGGGAAGTTGGGTGCCACGGATCCGAACGCGCCGGCGATGTCCATGCGGTCTTCCTGGGCGCTGGGGAAGACGCGGTTGAAGTCGCTCTCCCAGAAGATCGGGAACGAGACGCCGCTCAGCAGGGTCTCGTTGGCGTTGGAGTCGGTGTCGAAGTAGGTGGCCTGGACGTCGAATACGCCGAAGTCGTTGCCTCCCAAGCCCGTCGCGATGGGAACGGGCTGCACGAGCAGCTTCGGCCCGTACGTGAGCTTGGTTTCAAGGATGTGCTGGCGGCGGAACCACTCGGCGAAGGGGAGTCCCTCGAGCGTCGAGCCGGCGCCGCCGAACGAATCGATGACCTGCTGGCCGAGGGCGACCAGGCCGGGCACGTCGCTGGCAAGGCCGGGCATGGCGTAGAACGCCTGGTTGAACGAGGCCGCGAACGCGGGGTACTCGACGAGCGCCTTCTGCCACGCGCTCCCGGCCATCTGGTAGCGGAGGAGGTAGATGCCTCCCAAGCTCCCTCCCGCGGGCAACGGCACATCGAAGAGGTTGGGCGCGATGAACCGCGGTCCTCCTAGGGCGCGCTGGTTGTACCAGTCGTAGAACGTGCCGACGTCGTAGGTGTTTTCCAGCACCTGGTCGATCTGGGCTGAGCTGAGCCCGGCGGGCATGGCTCCGGGGGTGCGGGCGATGCGCATGGCGGACGCGCGCACGAGGCCCTCTTGGAAGGCGTCGAACCCGTACGCGGACGGCCCGAGATAGGCGAGCAGCAACGTGTGAAGGAAGTTGACGGCCGCGGCCTCGCTGTTGGTGTACACGGGGAAGCGGATCTCCGCCTCACCGAACCCGTTGTCGGGAAGGAACACGCCTCCCGCGACCGCGTCGCGGTCGCCGATGTCCGCGTCGTAGTTCCTCACGTGGACGACGCCGCCCACCGAGGGGTTTCCAAACACGATCCCGATCGTGGGGGCCGCGGAGCTCAGGACGCTTGCAAGCAGGTCCCGATACGCCGTGGGAAAGACGCGGGTGCCGGTGTTGTCGAACACGAGGGTGATCGGGCTGGGCCCCCGGCCCAGGAAGGTCGGCCTCGCCGGACCGTAGACGGGTGCGCGGCCCTGGTAGCGCAGGCGGGCTACGGTGGGCATGCTGAACGGGATCGCCTCGTCGTAGAGCCCCGCCTTGGCGCGCGCGGCGCGCGCGGCTTCGGTCAGCTTGGCCAGGTTTCGGGCGAAGGCCCGAGCCGAAGCGTCCACGCGTTGTCCGACCTGTTCGGCCGTGCGGCATCCGGAGACCTCCACGGCGAGGCCGGGATCTTGTGCGGAGGCGACCGTGCAAACGGCCACGAGGGCGGACGCCCCGAGGAGACGAAGGATTCTCGACACGTTGTTCATGAAAGAGGTGTGGCGGAAGACCACTCCGGGCTGGGGATTAGTTCGCGACGAACTCCCCGATCTCGCTGATCGTGCGGCTGTCGTCGTCGTTGGCCAGACCGAGGACCACGTAATAGTACCGCCGCCCCGACTGGAGACCCGGTCCGGTGTAGTCCGCATAGTTGTTGGTCGTCCGCGTGCTCTCGTTGTTCCAGATCGAGTCCACGTCGAGGCCCGGATACCGATCGAACAGGTACACGACGTAGGAGGTCGCGTGGTTCGCCGGCTGCCACTGGAACCGGGGTCCGGCCCCGACGGACAGGAGCCTCAGATCGCCGAGCGGGGTGACGCCGTACCGGTTGCTGGGCGCGCTTTCGCTCCCCGCCACGTCCGGGTAGAGGGTGCCGAGCGCGGTGATCTCGTAGTAGTAGGCGATCCCTTCCTGGAGGCGGTCGTCCGAGTCCGCGAAGAAGTACGTCAGGGGGTCGCGCAGGAAGTCGATCGCGGCCACGGGGCCGAACGCGCTGGTTCCCCGGTAGATGCCGTACCCGAGGAGGGAGTCGCTCACCACGGGGTCCCAGTAGAGGTCCGTCTCGATGGGCGAGCCGCCGACCGAATCGCGGGTGTGGACCGCACGCGGGTGGCGGGGATCGAACAGCCGCTTGATCGCTTCGACGGCCTCTCGGCTCGTGGCTCCGCGCGTCATTTCGAACGGCGAGGTCCAGATCACGGCCTCGAGGTTCTGGGGCGGGCCGAAGCCCGGATTGGTGCCGTCGTCGAGGGTGAAGTTCAGGGTCCGCTGCTCGTTGGCGGCGAGGTTCGCGTAGAGCGTGTCGCTGTTGTAGCCCCTTGCGCTCCCCGCGATCTCGTAGTCCAGCCCCGCTTGGAGCCCGTCGAGCGAGTAGTAGCCGCTCGAGTCGGTGATGGCGACCGCGCTGCTGAGCGCGTTGCCGAAGGCGAACACGCGCGCGTTGACGAGGCCGCGCCCCTGGCGGTCGTACACGTGGCCGCGGACGCTGCCGCGCTGGCTCTCGTTCACGACGACGATGTTCACGCTCTTGGAGCGCTCGCTGCGGTAGATCGTCGCGACGTTCTGGCCCACGTAACGGATGCCGTCCTGCACGATCTCCGCGCGGACGGTCTGCTCGCCTTCCTCGATGCCGTCGAGGATGTACGCGCCGCTCGAGTTCGAATTCGTGGTCTTCGACCCGATCCACACGCGCGCGCCGCGCACCACGCCGCCGTTGATGTCGGTGATCACGCCGGCCAACTGGCCCAGGGCCGAGGTGCCGCCACCTCCGCATCCCGCCATCGTTCCACAGACCAACCCAACACAAAGCAAGTAAACGGATCTCACATCTAGATCAACGTCTGTTCGACGGGTTGGGTTACGGAAGCCGGAGCCAGGGCGTCCCGGTACACTGCGAAAAGCCCGTTTGGGGGGGAAGTGACACTTGTGCTGACAGTCGAACAGATCATGGAGCTGATGCCGCATCGGTACCCAATGCTGCTCGTGGACCGGATCGTCTCGATGGAGCCCGGCAAACGCTGCCGGGGCCTGAAGAACGTGACGATCAACGAGGCGTTCTTCCAGGGCCATTACCCTGGCCGGCCGATCATGCCCGGGGTGCTCATCGTCGAGGCCATCGCGCAGGCCGGCGCGGTGGTGTTGCTCTGCGAGGAGGCCAATTTGGGGACGATTCCCCTGATCGGAGCGATCGACGACGTGCGCTTCAAGCGTCCGGTCGTGCCGGGGGACCAGCTCATTTCCGACGTCGAGCTCCTCTGGTTCCGCCACGGGGTCGGCCGCATGCGCGGGGTGGCCACGGTGGACGGCGAGGTCGCCGCAACGATGGAACTGACCTTCAAACTCGCACCCAAGGATCTGTAGTGCCCAAGATTCACCCGCTTTCGGTGGTCGATCCCAAAAGCGAACTCGACGCGGACGTCGAGGTCGGACCCTTCTGCATGGTGGAAGCGGGCGCCCGCATCGGCGCGGGAACGGTCCTCGAGTCGCACGTGGTGGTGAAGGGCGGGACGACGCTGGGCAAAGAGAACTTCGTCGCGCAGGGAAGCGTGCTGGGCGGGGACCCTCAGGACCGCAAGTACGGCGGCGAGCCGACGTTCCTCGAGATCGGGGACCACAACGTGTTCCGCGAGTACGTGACGATCCACCGGGCCACGGGCGAGGGGCGCTCCACCGTGGTTGGAAACAACTGCTTCCTGATGGCGTACTGCCACCTCGGGCACAACGTGACGATCCACGACCAGGTGACCATGGCGAACTCGTGCGGCGTGTCGGGTCATGTGACGATCGAAGAGATGGTGACGATCGGGGGCATGTGCGGCATCCACCAGTTCGTACGGGTCGGGAAGCTCGCGATGGTCGGCGGTTTTTCGAAGATCGTGCGCGACGTCCCGCCTTACACCCTGGTCGACGGAGGGGAGGTGCGGGACATCAACGCCGTGGGTCTGCGCCGGATCGGTGTGACGTCCCAGTCGCGGCTGGCCTTGCACAAGGCCGTGAAGCTGTTGTTCAAGTCGCAGCTCGGCCTCACGAACGCGCTCGAGACGGTGCGGCGCGAAGTGCCCTCCACCGAGGAGGTGGAGTACATGCTCGCCTTCCAGGAACGGGTGTTTCGCGGCAAGAACGGCCGCGGCGACCAGCCGTGAGGCTCTTCGTCTCCGCCGGCGAGGCTTCCGGAGACGCCTACGGCGCGGCGTTGCTGAACGCGCTGGGGCCGCTTCCGAACGTGGCGGTCGAAGCGGTTGGCGGACCGAAGCTCCGCGCGGCGGGCGCGCGCCTCGTGGCGGACTCGACGCGCTGGGGCGCCATCGGGATCGCCCAGGCCCTGCGGGTCGTGCCGCGGATGCTGGGGTCCTACTACCGGGCCAAGCGGGCGGTGGGCCGCGGAGAACCCGGGGTGCTGGTCCCGATCGATTTCGGCTACATGAACCTGCGTCTGGCGCGGCACGCGAAGAACCACGGATGGCGGGTGCTCTACTTCATTCCGCCCGGTTCGTGGAGGCGCGACCGTCAAGGCGGCGACCTCCCGGCGCTGACGGACGCAATCGTGACGCCCTTCCCATGGTCGGCGGAGCATCTGTGCGCCATGGGCGCGAACGCGCACTTCTTCGGGCACCCGCTCAAGCAGATGGTTGCGCGCGGGGGCGTCGCGGAGGGCGTCCGCGAGACGATCGCGGTGCTACCCGGGAGCCGGGACGACGAGGTCGCCCGGAACTTGCCCGTAATTGCGGAGGCCTTGGCTGCGCGTCCGGAGCGCGCCGAGTTCGCCGTCGCCAGCTCGATCGGCGCCGCTCGACTCGAGTCCGCTTGGCGCAGGCTGGCTCCGGGCCGCACGGGCGACGCGTTCACGGAGGGCGACACCTACGGCGTGCTGAAGCGCGCGCGGGCCGGCATCGTGTGTTCGGGCACGGCGACGTTGGAGGCGGCGCTGTGCGGCTGTCCGATGGTCGTGGTCTACCGCGTGGGCCCGCTGGCGGTGCTCGAAGCCAAACTCGTCCGCCTCAAGTTCGATTTCATTAGCCAACCTAACATTTTGTTGGGACGCCGCGTCGTGCCGGAGTTGATCCAGGACGCGGCGACCGCCGCGAACGTGCGCGCCATGTTGGAACCATTGCTGGGCAAGACGCCCGAGCGCGCGGCCCAGCTGGAGGCGTTCAAGGAGTTGGACGCGCTCCTGGGCCCCGCGGACGCCATCGACCGCACCGCGGAGTTGCTGCGGGCGATGGGGGGTTAGTCCTTGGTCCTTCGTCCTTGGGCCTTGGGCGGCACGCCGCCCCCCGGTCATCCCGAGCGCGGTCGAGGGATCCGCTTGCACGGGACACCCGTGTCCGAGCGCGGGTACGAGCCGACCGGAGCCAGATCCCTCGACGTTGCTCGGGATGACCGAGGAGGCCCCGGATGACCGAGGGGGCCCCGGATGACCGAGGAGCTACCCCCCTCCGCGCCTCCGCGCCTCTGCGTGAACCATCCCTTGCGCTCCTTGCGTTCCTTGCGTGAAACTCCCCCCCGCCTCAGCGTGTGCGTGAACCATCCCTTGCGCCCTTTGCGTTCCTTGCGTGAAACTCCCCCGCGCCTCAGCGTGCGCGTGAAACTCCCCCCCCCCCCCGCGCCTCAGCGTGCGCGGGGAGAGCCCCTACGCATCGGGCTTCAATTCGACCTTCAGCGTGGAGTAGCCGTCGATCTCGAAGTGCTCCACTCGGATCCGGTGCGCTCCGCCCAACTTCAGCTTCGCCGTGTCCAATGTCGGGCCGTGGTACGTCCAGTTGTCGATCACCACCTTCCCATCGACCCAAACGCGCACGCCGTCGTCGCTCGTGACGTTCAGCGTGTACTCGCCGGCAGGGACCTCGAACTTGCCTTCGGCGAGCGTGGCGAAGTAGTTGTCGGGGACGCCGGCGCCGGGGGAGCCGCCCCAGGCGTAGTTGATCGTGTCGGTCTTCTCGGTCTTGAGCGGCGTGCCTTCGAGCAGCTTGTGGAAGGCATCGAGCATCGTGCGCGGTTCTTGGGTGGCCTTGTCGTAGGCGAACCACTTCACCGTCCAGTCGATCGGCGTGAAGAACTTCCGGTACTCGAACCGAACGGCCTTGCCCGCGGGAATCCGTTGCCCAAAGGGCGTGACGACCGCCGCGCCCCGGTACTCGAAATCGAGGAGCAGGTCCGTGGCCTTGCCCGGCGCGACGCGGACGTCCACCCAGCCGGGAACGTCGCCGCTCGACGCCGAGAGGGTGGCCCCGCGAAACGTCGTGGCGTTCCATTTGCCCTTGGGCCCGAGGATCTGGAAGCGGAGCGACCCATCGGCGTTCTTGCCTCGCGGCCAGAGCTTTGGCGATTTGAAGTCGTACGGGCCCCACTCGTCCACGAGGATGTACATGCGGCCACGCAGGGTGCCCGGGCGAAGGAAGGGGTTGCGGCCTCCGGGCAGCGGCTTCGGGGCGAGCGTGCGAATCTCGCTTTCCAGCGCGCGCGTCGAGGTCTCTCCCAACAGGCGCCGAGGGCCTTCGGGGGCGGTCCACGGCGAATAGGGTTCCCACCCTGTTGCGAATCGCTGCAGATACGTCGGCGACTGTTCGGCGGCAACGGGGACGAGCAATCCGCTGCCCTGCATCACGGCAGGCGAAGGGCTCGCGCCGGTCTCGGAGTTGTTCTCAAACGCGGATGCTTTGGTTGGCGAGTTCGGAGCGTAGAGCTGCGCGACGCGATCGAACACGTTGTCGCGCACGACGAATCCCGCCGAATTGCGCAACCGGAACGCGGCCCCGGCGATGTCCTCGAACACGTTCCCCTCGACCAGCGTGTCCCGGCTGCGGGTGTCGCGGTTCTTCGGGTAGGCCCAGTTCGGGTCCTGCGTATCGTTCTGCCAGAACGCCAAGGCGGTGAGGTCGCGCCGAAACACGTTGCCGCGCACGGCGATGTCCTGGCCGTGCTCCAGCGCGATCCCCTCGGCGTTGAGGCCGAAGACGTTGCCCAACACCTTCGTGTCGTACGAGTAGCCGCCCCAGATGCCGTGCCAGCACTCGAGGATCAAGTTGTTGGCGAACGTGTTTCGGCTGAAGGTCGCCTCGATGCCGTTCGTCGGCGCGTGGCTGAAGTCGTTGGCGTAGAGCAGGTTGTCGTTGCACCCGCCGCGACCCGTGTCCATCGTCGTCTGTCCCGCCCAGAGGAAGAACCCGTCGCCCCCGTGCGTCACCGAGTTGTAGGCGAACGTGTTGAAGTTGCTCTGCTCGTAGACCAGAATCCCCGCGGAGTCCTGCCCGCGGTTGTAGACGCCCTCGCTGTGGCCCCGAACGCACCAGTCGATGTTGTTGTGCATCACCACGTTGCGGCTGGAACGGTACATCCCGAGACCCAGGGCGCTCAAAAACGAGAAGTTGTTGTTCCAAATCTTGCCGTTATCACACTCAGTGAGCATCAGGCCCGATTGGCCGCCGACCACGGTGCACCCCCGGACTTCGAACCCCCCGCAGCCCCGCAGGTAAATCCCCTCGCCGTAGCGAAGCCACTCGTCCTTCTCGTTCTGGTGGAAGGACATCCAGTCCGCACCGTCCTCCCGCTCGAGGGTCGAGAGCAGGTGTTGCTTCCAGTTGTAGGAGAAGTCGGAGTCGAGAATCTTGAGTCCGGGCACGTTTCGGGCGATCAAGCCGTGGCGGTAACCCCGCACCACAAGGTTCTTGATCGTCACGTTCTTGCCCTTGACGATCACCCCCGTACCGGCGCGCTGGTCCGGGGCGGTGTCCGGAGGCGTGCCCTCGAGGACCGCGCCGTGGAAGTCCACCGTGATCCCATCGCCCTCGACCACGATCGCCGCGCTCGAGCCGTCGTCCGAGGCGTTGGGCAAGGCGTAGACCCCCTTGGCGACCGTCGCACTCTTCGAGAGAACCAGGCCGGGAGTCAGGCGGACCTGTTGGAAGGAAAGGGCAAGAAGCACGGGCAGCATGTTCGCATTATGGGACGGAGACGGGAATCGGGAGACGGGAGACGGGAATCGGGAATCGGGAATCGGGAGCGCCTCCCAGTCATCCCGAGCGAAGTCGAGGGAACTGCCTCCGCAGGACTCACGGGATCGCGACAGCCGCCCCAGTCGCGCTCGGCTTCGACCTCCAGATCCCTCGACTTCGCTCGTGATGACTGGGGAGCGCTCTTTGCGCCCTCCGCGCGCCCGGAACGACGCCCGGTTCGGCGCGCGTAAAATAGAGCGTTCATGTCGCGATTCAAAAAGACGCTGTGGATCGGGGCGCCGATCGTCATCCTTGCTGCCCTGGTCGGTTGGCGGTTTGCCAACAAGCGCGCAACGGAGGGCGAACAGACCCAGCAGATGCAGGCCCGCCAAGGGGGCGCACCACCCGTGGAACTGGCGGTCGCGGGCCCTCGGACGATCGTCGAGGGCACGAACGCGGTGGGCACGGCCGAAGCGGTGCAGCAGGCGGCCCTCGCGCCCAAGGTGAGCGGTCGGATCGAGTTCCTGCAGGTGCGCGAAGGCGATTCGGTGAAAGTCGGCCAGGTCCTCGTGCGCATCGACCCCAGCGAGATTCAGGCGCAGGTGCTCCAAAACGAAGCCAACGTGGCGCAAGCCCGGGCTCGCCTCGCACAGGCGCAGCTCAACCAGAACCCCACCGAAGTCGGCGTCCAAGGGCAGATCCGAACCCAAACCGCAGGCCTCACCAGCGCCCGCGCGGACTTTGAGCAGGTCAAGAGCAACCTCGAATCGCAGATCGCGTCCGCCGATGCGCTCGTCGCCCAAGCCGAGGCGCGGCTGCAGTCGGCCAAGGCGCAAGCCGGCAACGCGCAAGCCGTGCTCGACCGGGAGCTGGCGAGCCTTGCGAACGCCCAGACGCGCCTCACCCGCACCGAGAACCTCTACAAGCAAGGGTTCATCGCCGCACAGGAGGTGGACGACGCCCGCACCGCCGTCGAGGTCCAAAAGCAAACCGTGGAGGTCTCGCGCGGCCAGCTCAAAGCAGCGACTTCGGCCGTCGCCAGCGCACAGTCGGACCTGAAGGTCGCCACCAACCAAGCCTCCATCGTTCGCCGCAAGGGCACGTCCGACATCGCCGCCGCGCAGGCCAAGGTGGACCAGGCGTCCGCGGGCCTCGACGTCGCCAGCGCCAACAAGGCGCAGGACCCGGCGTACCGCCAGAACCTCGCCGCCCTGAAGGCCAGCGTCGAGGCGGCGGAGGCCCAGCTTCGGCAAGTGCGCGCCCAGTTGGCGCAAACCGTGCTCGCCTCCCCGATCGACGGCTCGGTGACCCAGCGCAACGGCGACCCCGGTTCGCTGGCCACGCCCTCCCAGCCCGTGCTCGTCGTCGAGAGCATCGACACGCTCTTCGTCGTCGCGTCGCTGCCGCTCGAGCAGAGCGGGAACGTGCGCGTGGGGCAAGGGGTCGAGATCACGTTCGACGCCATGCCGGGGCGCAAGGTCGAGGGCACCCTGTCCAACATCAATCCCTCGGCGGACCTGCAGAGCCGCCAGTTCGGCATCCGCATCCGTGTGCCGAACCCGGACCATGCGATCAGGCCCGGCATGTACGGGCGCGCGACGATCGTGAGCAAACGCGTCGAAGCCGCCGTCGCCGTGCCTCGCGAAGCCGTGCGGAAGACGCCCGCCGGCGAGCGGATGGTCACGGTGGTGGACGCGGAAAGCGTCGCCCACGACCGCAAGGTGACGGTCGGGGCGGAGGACGCCAGCCATGTGGAGATCACGAGCGGACTGAAACCGGGAGAGAAAGTGGTGACCCTCGCCTACCGCCCGGCGCGCGACGGCCAAAAGGTGAGCACGGGCGAAGAGAAGCCTCGCGGCGGACCGGGAGCCCCAGGGGGCCAGGGCGGACGTCCCCAGGGGCAACGGCCTTGAACATCGCGAAGTTCTCCGTTTCGCGTCCCGTCGCGGTCACGATGCGGATCGCTGCGTTGGTGCTTTTGGGCCTCGTCTGCTTCACCAGACTTCCGATCGATCTGCTGCCGCGCGTCCAGATTCCTACCGTGGCCGTCTCGGTGGGCTGGCCCAACACTTCGCCCGAGGAGATGGAGACCCAGGTCGCCCGCCCCATCGAACAGGCCGTTTCCACCGTGCCCGGCCTCGACATGGTCAGCTCGAACTCCTCGCTCGGAAGCGCCTTCGTGCGCGTTCAGTTCGATTACGGAGTGGACATCGACGCGGCGGCGATCGACGTGATGCAGGCCGTGCAGCGCGCCAAACGCGCGTTCCCCAACGATCCCACGCTCAGCGAACCCACGGTCTTCAAATTCGACCCGTCGACGCTCCCGATCCTCATGTACGGGGTTTCGGGCGAACCCGACCTCGTGAAGCTGCGCGACATGATGAACACCGAGGTCAGCCCGATCTTGGAGTCCGCAGGCGGCGTCGCCCAGGTCAACGTCGGTGGGGGTCAAGATCGGGCGATTCTGGTGGACGTCGATCCCGCGAAGCTACAGGCGTTCCGCCTCTCGATCGCCGACGTGTCGCGCCGCCTGAGGGAGGAGAACATCAGCCTTCCGGCGGGCATCACCCGCGAAGGGAACACCGAGTACGGCATCCGCGCGATCGGCTACTTCCAGTCGATCGACGACCTGAAGAACGTCCCGCTGGGGAACCGCGACGGCCGGCTCATCACGTTGAGCCAGGTGGCCGACGTGCGCGATGCGAGCCAGGAGGCGCGTTCGTTCACCAGCATGGACGGCGAGCCCGCGCTGGTCGTCACGATCACCAAGCAGAGCGACGCGAACACGGTCAGCACCGCCGAGAACGTCAAGGAGAAGGTCGCCGAGCTTCAACAGCGCTATCCGAATCTGAAGTTCAAGGCCGCGTACGACCAGTCGCGCTTCATCGAGAGCTCCATCTCGGATCTGGAGGAGACCGCGATCATCGGCGCGGTGCTGGCGATCCTCATCATCACGTTCTTCTTGCGCAATTTGCGCAGCACGTTCGTGGTGGCCCTTTCGATCCCGACCTCCATCATCTCGACCTTCGCGCTGCTCTACTTCTGCGGCTTCACGATCAACACGATCTCCCTCAGCGGCCTGGCGCTTGCCACCGGCCTGATCGTCGACGACGCCATCGTCGTGCTCGAGAACATCTACCGGCACATCGAACGCGACGGCAAGCGGCGTGCGGAGGCCGCGGTGAGCGGCGCGCAGGAGATCATGTCCGCCGTGTTCGCCTCGACGTTCACGGTGATGATCGTGTTCATGCCGCTGCTGCTCATCAAGGGGCAGGCGGGGCAGACCTTCACCCAGTTCGCCCTCGTCGTCGTGTTTTCGCTGGCGATCTCGCTGCTCGACGCGACGACGGTCGTGCCGATGCTCGCCTCCCGCCTCGTGCACGAGGAGGAGGTCATCGAGGAGGCGCACCCCGAGCTGCGCGAGGCGCACGGCCATAAGCCCAACGCGCTCACCCGCGTCTTCGACCGCATCGGCGTCTGGCTTCAGAGGCTGGATCACAGCTACCGCAACGGGCTGCAGTGGGCGATCCGGAAGCGGGTGGCCGTCGTCGGGATCGCCGTGGGGTCGGTGGCCCTCGCGCTGATGCTCTGGCCGATGGTGGGACGCGAGCAGCTTCCGCAGACGGACAGCGGCGACCTTTCGGTGCGCGTTCGACTCCCGATCGGGACGGCTTTGAGTGTGACAAAGCGCACGATGAAGGAGATCGAGGGGATCCTCATCGCGGACCGGGATGTGGAGACGGTCATCGTCGGCGCCGGCACGGGCGTGAGCGTGCGCGGCGCGGGAGGAGGCGGCTCGTCGAACGAGGGTTCGGCCACGGTGAAGCTCAAAGCAGCCCGCAGCGCCAAGACCGAGGACGTGGTGAAGCGGCTGCAGGCCAAGCTCGGCAAGGTCCCGGGAGTGCGCGCGCAGGTGAGCCCCTACGACGTGGTCGCGAACATCCTCGGCGGCAACAACACGGGGATGTCGGTCGAGATCTACGGTCCGGACTTGCAGGTGCTGCCCAAGGTCGCCGAACAGGTGCGGGCCGCGATGGACGGGATTCCCGGGCTCGAAAATGTGGACGTTTCGGTCCAGGAGGCGAGCCCGGAGCTGCACTGGAGCGTGGACCGCGACAAGGCGCAGACCCTGGGGGTCTCCTTCTCGGACATCGCCGCCACGCTGTCCGCGAGCACCAGCGGCCAACTCTCCTCCTACTATCAGGAGAACGGCTACCAATACCCCATCTACGTGGAGGTCCCGGAGGCGCTTCGGCGGACCACGGAGCAACTGATGCGGCTGCCCGTCGTGAATTCGGAAAAGCGCGGCGAGCCGGTGCTGCTGGGCCAGGTCGCGAAGCCCGAGGTGGGCGTCGGGCCGAACCAGATCAGCCGCAACAACCGACAGCGCTACATCTCGGTCGGCGGGCGGATCGCCGAGCGCGCCGAAAGCGAAGTGCAGGCGGACGTGGAGTCGGCGCTGTCGACGGTGACGATGCCCGAAGGGTACCGCTGGTCGTTCGGGCAGAGGGAGTTGAAGCGCAAGGAGGAGTTCTCGGGCCTCGGGCTCGCGGTGCTGCTCGCCATCGCGCTGATCTACATGCTGCTCGCGTCGCAGTTCGAGTCGTTCATCTATCCGCTCGTCGTGCTCACGTCGGTGCCGCTCTGCTCGATCGGGCTGGTGCTGGCGCTGTTCCTCACGGATCGGGCGTTCGGCCTGACCGCCTTCATCGGGCTGCTGATGCTGGTGGGGATCGTCGTGAAGAACGGCATCTTGTTGGTGGATTACACGAACCAGTTGCGCGCGCGCGGCATGCCGCGCGACGAGGCGATCCTCACGGCGGGACCCACGCGTTTGCGCCCGATTCTGATGACCACGCTCGCGGCGTCGCTCGGCATGCTGCCGCTGGCCATCGGGCTGGGCAGCGGGTCCGAGATGTACACCCCGCTGGCCACGGCGGTGGTGGGTGGCTTGATCACTTCCACGATGCTCACGCTGTTCGTCGTGCCGAGCGTCTACACGTTCTTCGACGACCTCGCGCGCCGGTTCACGAAGATCGATCGCGACGTGGCGCGGCCGACGCTTGTCGAACCGAGCGTCTCGGCCGCCGAGCGGCTCGCGGGTTCCGGCGTAGGCCCCGAGGAGCCCTAGCGTTCCCCAATGAACCCATGAAGAACCTCCGATCCCTGCTCGCCGCCGCCTTCGTCGCCGCATCCGCGGAAGGCTTCGCCCAAACCCCTCCGATCAAGCCGCAGACCCCCGACGTCGTCGTGCCGCCCGCGTTGGTGCTTCCCATGCAGCCCGGCGGAGTCGCCAAGACGCTCGGGGTGGACGAGGCCGTGGCGTTGGCGTTGCGGCAGCTCCCCGCCCTGATCAGCGCGCGAGCGGGCGTCGAAGGGGCCAGCGGGCGCGCCGCGCAAGCGGGGTCGGGGTTGAACCCCTCGTTCTCGGTGTCGGGTTCGGCGAACCGCACGGACCAGTTGCGGGGAGCGGGCGGTGACCAGGGGAACCTCGCCGCCTCCGTGACGCTTCAGCAACTCCTGTACGATTTCGAGCGTACCCGCAGCCTGGCCGCGCAGGGCCGCTCCGACCTCGAGGCATCGAAGAAGGGCCTCGCCGCGCTGGAGCAGGGGGTGACCCTGCTGGTGCGCACCGCCTACTACGGTTGGACGCAGAACCTCGCGCTGGTCGGCGTGAGCGAACGCAACGTCGCGAACCGCAAGCGGCAGCTCGACCTCGCCGAGGCGCGTTTGGACTCGGGGCTCGGGGCGCCGGGCGACTTCCTTCGCGCGAAGACCAACTATGCGGATTCGGTGCTCGCCCTCGAGAACGCGCGCCAGACGGCGCTCACGAGTCAGATCGACTTGGCCGATCTCTTGGGCGAGGACCCGAGGACCGCGCTGACGCCCGACGAATCGGCCCTCGCGTTGCCTGCGCCCGAGGTGGATCTGAACGCGCTGGTCGCGCGGGCCCTGCAGAACCGCCCAGAGGTTTTGCAGGCCGAGGCGCGTTTACGGTCGGCGCAGTACGGGGTGACGGCCGCGAAGAGCGTGAACGCGCCGCGCCTGTCGGCCGTGGGCACGGTGAGCGGGCGAGGCGAGACGGACCTTGGCCAGTCGCAGACTGGGACTTGGGGCTTGGCGCTGACGTGGAACCCGTTCGACGGCGGCTTCGCCCGCGGCCGCGAGCGCGAGGCGCGGGCGCAGCTCGACGCGGTCGCTGCCGATCTGGTGCAGGTGCGGCACGACGTCGTCGGCGACGTGAGCGCGGCGTTTGTGGTGCTGGACACGGCGCTTCGGCGGTTGACCACGGCCCAGGCGCAGGTGCAGATGGCGCGGGAACTGCTGCGCGTGAGCGAGGGGCGCTACCAGGGCGGCATCGGCCAGTTCTTGGAGGTCACCGACGCGCAGAACCTGCTGTTCTCCGCCGAACGGACCCTGGCCCAAACCGAGAGCGACGTGCGCATCGCCCAAGCACGCCTCGACCGCGCCGTAGGCTAGCGTGCGGGAGTGCGCGCGCTTGCGCGTCGCCTTGTTCCCTGCCGGACTTGTCCGGCTCCGAGAATCGCGGCAAGCCGCTCGGGGGCAGGGCGACGAGCAAGCTCGCGCACTCCCACATCTATTTGATGCCGCCGAGCATGATGCCCCTCACGAAGTAGCGCTGGGCGAAGAGAAACGCGACCAGCAAGGGCGCCATCACGATCACCGCGGCGGTCATCTGGAGTGGCCAGTTCGAGCCTCCGTAGGAGTTCTTGAACACGGAAAGGCCCACCTCGAGCGTGCGCATCTCCGTCGAGTTCGTGAAGATCAAGGGGCCGAAGAAGTCGGTCCACACCGCGAAGAACGTGAAGGCCCCGGCCGTGGCCAGCGCGGCCTTCGAGAGCGGGAGGATCACCTTCCAGTAGATGCGGAACTCGCCCGCACCGTCCAGCTTGGCGGCCTCGTCCAGTTCCGCCGGCACCTGCAGGAAGAACTGGCGCAGCAGGAACACGGAGAACGCGCTGCTGATGCCCGGCACGATCAGCGCGTAGTACGTGTCCAGCCATCCCAGCGAGCGGAGCAGCAGGTACACCGGAATCTGCGTGACGGGGCCCGAGAACATCAGGGATCCCAGGAAGAGCGCGAACACGACCTCCCGTCCCCAAAATCGCAGCCGCGCGAACCCGTAGGCAGCCATGGACGTGAGCAGGAGCTGGGCGGCCACCACCGTGAACGTCACGAACACCGAGTTGAAGAAGAATCGGTCCACCGGCAGGTTCAGCTTGAACAGCACCAGCGGGTAGTTCTCCCAGTGCGGCGTTGCGGGCACGATCTCGTTGAGGGGCGGAATCGGCTGGCGGCTTTCATGCAGCGAGACCAGCACCATCCACACAAACGGCGCCATGAGGAAGGCCGCCAGCGCGAGAAGCAGCAGATACGAGGCGGTGATGCGAAGGGCTTTCATGGCGGTTTGCGGTGAGCGGTTTGCGGTTTGCGGTGTGGGGTTTGGGGTTTGCGGTTTGGGGTTTGGGGTTTGCGGTTTGGGGTTTGCGGTGAGCGGTTTGGGGTTTGAGGCTTGCGGTTGGTCAGGAGGGGACAATTCTTGGAGAGATGATGGATGCGCGCAGTCGAGTCAGCATCCGAGCGGTCTTGTCGAGAGATTCATCGAGGCGTGGTGACTGCTGAACGAACCCAAGCTCTTGGCAGAGAATCCACAGGGTCTCCAATTCGCGGAGGCTTCCGATTGCAACGTTGAGAAACTGGGCGTACTCCTTTGCGTGGGCCCGTCCGTTCCCTTCGGCGATGTTGGCTGGGATCGAGACGGCGGCGCGTCGGATCTGCGAGGAGAGCCCGAACCTCTCGCTCTCCGGCAGATCCCATGTGGCCGCGTAGATCTCTTGAACAAGGTCCATCGCAGACCGCCAGACGGTGAGCTGCTTGTAGCCAGTACTAAAACTACTCATACTATATTCTACACAACCGCAAACCGCCCACCGCCCACCGCAAACCGCAAACCGCAAACCGCAAACCGCCCACCCCAAACCGCCCACCCCAAACCGCCAACCCCAAACCGCAAACCGCCCACCCCAATCCGCCCACCGCACCCCTCACGTCGCGCTATACCCCCTCATCGACCCGCGCATCATGCGGAACTGGATCACCGAGATGGCGATCACGACGGCCAGCAGCACGAACGACTTCGCGGAGGCCAGGCCGACGTTGAAGTTCACCCACGCCTCGGTGTAGATGTGGTAGCCGACGACGTCGGTCGTGTCCTCGGGCTGCCCCTTCGTCATCATGTACACCGGCGTGAAGATCTGCAGCGCGCCGATCGTGGACGTGACCAGTACGAACAGGGTGGTGGGGACGAGCATCGGGAGGGTCACCGACCAGAGCGTGCGGAGTTTGGAGGCGCCGTCGAGCTCGGCGGCCTCGTAGAGGGTTTGCGGGATGCTGAGCAGCCCCGCCAGGAACAGCACCATGCGGGGGCCGAGGCCGGTCCAGACCGACATGAACACGAGCGCCCACATCGCCCACTCCGCGCGGTTGAGGAAGTCGATGCTCTTCACTCCGAAAGCCGCGAGGATCGTGTTGATCATGCCGGTCTCCGGAAGATACACATAGATCCAGAGCATCGCGATCGCGACTCCGGAGGCGATGGAAGGGATGTAGAAGAGCGTGCGGAACACCGTGACCCCACGCAGCTTCTGGTTCACGAGGATCGCGACCGCAAGCGCGACGATCATGCCGAGAGGAACCGCGGCGAGGGTGAACCGCGCCGAGTTCCACATCGCGTTCCAGAACGGCGACTCCGCGAACGCCATGGCGTAGTTCTGCAGCCCCACGAACAGCTGGTTTTCGCGCAGCAGCTGCCACTTGAAGAGGCTGATGTAGAGCGCGTAGAGCATCGGGAACAGCGCGAACACCAGGAGGTGCACGAACGCCGGCGCCACGAACACCCACCCGAGCCGAGCCTCGCGCCGACGGCTAACGCTCACGGAAGGCTCCTCTTGGGGTGCGCAGGCGGCGGTCCGCACCTTCGGCCCTGCAGTCGCTCGCTGGGCGCGAACGGAGTGCCCGCGTTCGAATCGGCCCCATATCCGGCGTTGTACCATCCGCAGACGGGGGCTGCGACATTTGGGTGCTCATCCTGAGAAATCGCCTCGCCGGATTTGCACAGGCCGGTGGGGAAACCACCCGTTCCGGATGGGAGCTGAAGCAGGTAAACATCTCGCCATGGTCGATTTGGCGTCGATGTCGGAGGCGATGGCGAAGGAGGGTAAGGGCGATGGCGTTCACCGAGCGCGGGTCAGCGGCTCGCATTCGTGGCGTCGGGGTAGTTGAGGAGGAGAACGGGATGAAGCGAACAAGAATCACGCCCGAGACCCAGGTTCCCGTGCCGATGACCGAGCGGGATCGCACGCTCCTGCTCGACCACACGTTGGCGGAACCCGAGTACGCCATGCGCCTGCTGCCGGAAGCGGATGGCAACGGATTGGTGGGGAAGTTCACGCTCGACGATCTGGAGGACCTGATCGGGTACATCGCCGCCGAGGCGAACCACACGAAGAACAAGAAGATCGTGCGCGAGCTGGACGACTTGTGCGAACGTCTCTACGAGATCCAGCGGTCGTACGACGACGGCAACTTCGCCGACAGCGAACCTTAGCAGGGGCTGAAGAACGACCTCAAAGAGGTCGCAGCCGGTTGCGCAGGGTTGAGCGCAGCGAGACCCTGGGTTCAAAGGGGTGACCCGGAGCACCCTGTTAGAGTTTCGCCCCCGTGGGTACCAGGTCATTGGCGCGTGGCCATATCGTGCCCGCCGTTGCAGTTGGGCACCTCTTCCATTGCCGGTCGAAATCGGCGACCATAGAAGCATGTCCAACGACGATCCGATCCGCGCGGGAATCGATGCCTTTCTGGACTGGGCCACGGAGCGGGGACATCTCCAGGCCTTCCAAGAGATCACCCAGGAGTTCATGGAGGTGTGCGAGGAAGTGACGGGCATGGACTTTGAGGACGTCGCCACCGTCATGGGCGAGGGGGCCTTGGCCCCCGTGTTTGGAATGATCTTGGAGTCGTATGTGTCCATTGAGTACGAGAGCGGTTTCCTGATCGACGGGTTCCTCGAGGAGACGCAAGCCCTTCTTCCCCTCGAGAAGGAGTACCTCCGGGCGCTGGGCCGATCGGTGCCAAGCCTTTACGAAGTGGTGGACGTCGTTCCGAAGAGCCACCTCGTGCTGCGCGACCAATTTGGCAGCGGAGAGTTGGAGTCGATCCGCGAGGAGGAACTCTCCCAGACACTGGTGCAGTGGGATTGGATCTTCGCCCGAATCGTGCGCATGGGGGAGGAGGGGCACTTGTCGGGTTGCACGATCTTGATGGAGTCCGTCGACCGCGAAGAGTTCGAGGAGCTGGTCCGCGACATGGCGACGAGGCACGTCAAGAAGATGCCCAAGGCGCTGCGCAAATCTCCGGGTGTGGGCGCCCGCGCGCTTCGCGTGGCCCTGCGTTCGGCGCCGGCTCTTGCGGCGGCCTTTTGGATCGGTGCGCGCCTTGAGCGATCGGCGCCCCCTCGATTGACGGTGACGGGTGGGGATCCAATGTGCCCCACCGCGCTCGAGTACTCGACCGTAGAGGGGCCTTCGGCGGTGGCGGCTGTGTTGGACGCCGCACCCGACTTCGTGAAGACGTTCCCCGGATCGTGGTTGTGGACGCTCGAGGAGGAGGAGAGCCCTGCGGTCATCAGGGCCTTCGTCAAACTCGACGGTGACCGCCTCTTCGTGGCGAGCATGTCGGCGGAGCGCGCCGACGAATGCACGGCCCATTTTCGCGACCTGTTCGGGTTGATGTTGCAGCTGGAGCGCCGGTGGGAGGGTCCGATCGCGGAGATCATGGCCGTCGCGGCGCCGTCCGACCTGGAGTCGGACGAGCTACTGGAGCCGGAGGTCCTCGAGGCGGCGACTGCCGAGCTGATGGAGCGCCATTATCGAGGGACACTGGACGAGCCTGTTCCGATGTTGGGCCACCGGTCGCCCCGCGAGTTGGTCAAGACCGCGGTGGGTCGCGAGCGGGTGGCCGCGTGGCTCAAGTACCTTGAACACGAGCAGGGCATCCACGCGATCCCAGCGGGCAACCCGCCGTTCGATTTCCTGCCGCTGTGGGAGGAACTTGGGATCGCGGATCTGCGCAGATGAGGCGGGTGGGTCCGGGGTTGGCTTTCGTCAAGCCGATCCGCGAGCGGTACCGCGCACGTACTCTCCCAGCACATCGGCGATGCAGACAACATCATCGGCGGAGAGCTTCTCTCGCTCTCGCTCGACAAGATTCAGAAATCCTTTGTCGTTCTCGACCCAGACCTTCTTTCCAAGCGAAGTTTCCTTCGACGTACCAGTTGGGGTAGATCAGCACGGGTTGGACCCGGACCTTGCGGTGCGCCCTCCTGCCGATGAACTCCCGAAGCCACTTCGCCCCCGCCTCGGCTTCCATCTGCGAAAAGGTGGGCACCATGCCTGTGACGGGTCGTGCGTTGGGAGAACCAGCATTGCCAATGCAGTTTCAGCATCTGCATACTGATCCCGTACCAGTTTTGCGGAGGCATAAATGGACGAGGAGCTACGAAACGTATTGGGTGAGATCGCCGCGGAACTGCGAACCCGCAACGACATGATGCGGGAGCAAGTGGCTCAGAGGGAGGAGATGCGCTCCAAGTTTCTTGGTTCGCTGCCATTTGGCTCAGGAAACGCAGAGGGTGAAGGCAAGAAATCGTTTGGCCTGGAGGCGATCGACCGGGCGCACAAAGAGTCGCTCCAACGCATCTACGATGATGCCGACCGCGACAGATCCGAGCGACGCGAGTTCCAAGATGCGCTGCTGGCCGAGATAAGGCGGCTCAACGACCTTTTGCAAGCATTGGTATCACGCTCACAAGGAGGATAGCAAGTTCCTCCCAGGCACGCTCGATCCCCAGCGGTGGCCGGGCAAGCCGAACGCTGCAATCTGCGATACGCCGTGGCCACCTAACGCCCCAGTATCTCATCGCGATGGGCTACCTGCTCGATGACAAACCGTCGGATTCGCACCCACTTGAAACAGCGAGGAGCCGTATCATAGTGATGCCATGGTCAAGACAGATCAATCGGGGCCACCCAAAGGAGGAGTGATTCTCCTGGCCGTGCTTGGGCTGGTGCTGGTGGTGACTGTGTTTGTGCTCGTCGGGCGGACACGATCCACCCCCTATGCGTTCCTTCGCGGGTATGTGTCAAAGGGAAACTACGGAACGCCGCCGCAAACCGATCCGCAGCACAAGCCCTACGCCACCGAAATCTACTACCTGAAGAGGGACTACGCAACGGTCCATCAGGAGGCGCAAGAAGAACTCAAGGGGGAAGGCGGCTGGATGGACGACAAGGGCTTCGGCTTCTGCCAGTGGAACTTGCCGCACACCGTGGTGATTCTCGCGGACGGGATGATTGTGCTCTCGGATAAAGATGGGTGGGAGGTTCGGGAGGTGCCTGGAACGATCTCGGTCGCGGTGTGCGACCTGGGTGATTGAGGCCGACCAGCAGGATCTTGAAAGAGCCTCCCTCACTGACCTACCAACCACTTCAAGGAGCTTATCGCTTCGCGAACTCTTGGTCGATCCGGATCGCGGCTTTGGCGAGGGCCTCGCGTACGGGGGTGTTGTTGTTCAGCACCGAGTCTAGGGCGTTTTTGCCGACCTTCTCGACGATCTCGTAGCCTTCGACCTTCGCACCCCACGGGGGACGGGCGGTGGGAATGATGGGCAGGAACTGCGCCTCGAGGGGGTCCTTCGCGCGCTCCGCGGCCACGTCCTTGCAAGCGCACACGGCGATGCCGCTCTTGTTGTACTCGCTCTGCACGCGGTAGCTGGTGAAGTACTTGAGGAACTTCCACGCCAGCTCCTTGTGCTTCGAGTTCCTGCCGATGGCGTAGCCGGATTCGTACATCACCGTGTGGCCCTCGGTGAACGACCCCCACCGGTACTCGGCTTTCGAGGTCAAGGGCATCGGGGCCACGCCAAGGTCGTCCCAAACCAGCTTCGGCTTGCCGTCCGGCCCTTTCGGGGCGTTCGCGTAGCCGATAAGGGCCCAGTGGCCGCTCACGGTCATGGCCGCCTGGCCGTTGGCGAACAGGTCCACCCCGAGCGCCGCCGCCTCGCTGAGCGACGGTGCCGAGCGGTCCACCGTGATCAAATCGCGAAGGAACGAGATCGTCTCCACGTTGGCGGGCGAGTCGAGAAAGCCCGCGGCGCGCTTTCCATCGGGCGAGAGCACGTCGCCGCCGTTGTTCCACAGCCACATGATCCAACCCGGCATCCAGTTGGCGAACGCGAAGCCGTACTGGTCCTTCTTGGTCAGGGCTCTGGCTGTTTGGCGGAAGTCGGCAAACGTCCAACCTGGCTGGGGATACGGCACGCCGGCTTCGTCGAACAGCCGTTTGTTGTAGTACATCACCATCGGGGTGAAGTCGTTGGGGACCGCGTACACGGCGTCGCCTCGTCGGGCGATGTCCACGACGTTCGGGAAGAAGGCGTCGAGGTCGAACTCGGGGTCTTGGGCCATGAAAGGCGAGAGGTCGGTGAGCACTCCGTTGTCGACGAACACGGCCGCGCTGGACGCATCGAGCAGCATGATGTCGGGCTCGGTGCCCGCCACGAACGAGAGGATCACTTTCGAGACGTAGCCGTCGGGGATGCCTTCGACCCGGATCTCGACGCCTGGGTTCTCCTCTTCGAACCGCTTGTAGATGCGCTGGATCGTCTGCTCGAACTCGCTGTCGTCCCCCGCGCCGCTCCAGTTCGCGATGCGCAGCACGACCTTGTCGTCATCGCGCGCCCCGCACCCGGCGAGGGCGATGAGCGCGAGAAGCACCAGCAGGGCCCGCATGGAGACGTTGTACCACCGCCCGCGCGCCGCACCCCCACGCAAGGTGCTCGTCGCCCCGGTCTGGGAGTGCGCGAGCTTGCTCATCGCCCTGGCATGGGAGTGCGCGAGCTTGCTCGTCGCCCTGGCATGGGAGTGCGCGAGCTTGCTCGTCGCCCTGTTCCCGAGCGGCTTGCCGCGAGTCCGCCGAACGAGTTCGGCGCGTTCAGGGCGTCGCGCAAGCGCGCGCACTCCCAGACGATAGCACTAGGTATCGGTGTCGAAAATACTATATCCTTATCGAATGAAGACTTGGCCCCACGCTCCCAGCAAGGCGGTCGGCGAACCGGGAACTTACATCATCACGGCCGCAACCTATGGCAAACGGCCTTTGTTTCGCGCCGCACGGGAGTTGGATCTTCTGCTCGAAACGCTTCTCACGACTGCGGACGAACTGGGTTGGAGATTGCAGGCGTGGGCGGCCTTTGCCAACCACTACCACCTGATCGGCCACTCTCCTTCCCACGAAAGAGCGGTCCCCGAACTGACGAAGCGGATTCACGGGCGCACGGCGATTGCCCTAAACAAGATGCACATGGAGACTGGCCGAAGAGTGTGGTTTCGCGCATGGGACACGCGCATCACCTACCAAACCTCCTATCTCGCGCGACTCGCCTACGTCCACAACAACCCCGTGAAGCATGGACTTGTGAGGGACCCGGTCGACTATCGTTGGTGCTCAGCGCGCTGGTTCTGGCTGAACGGCGACCGCTCCTTCTTCGACACCGTGATGAATATGGGTTGGGAACGAGTGAATATCTAAGACGGTTTCTAGTGGGTGAACATCGGGGGCCCAAAGAGCCGCGCGTCCGCCCACGTATGGGAGTGCGCGAGCTTGCTCGTCGCCCTGCTGCCGAGCGGCTCGCTGCGAGTCCGCCGAACGAGTTCGGCGCGTTCAGGGCGTCGCGCAAGCGCGCGCACTCCCACGCGTCGGCTTGCCGCGAGTCCGCCGAACAAGTTCGGCTCGTTCAGGGCGTCGCGCAAGCGCGCGCACTCCCACGCGTCGGCTTGCCGCGAGTCCGCCGAACGAGTTCGGCGCGTTCAGGGCGTCGCGCAAGCGCGCGCACTCCCACGCTCTCACAGTTACCGGCGGTGGACGGTGGCCCAGACCTCTCGTTTGGCGTCGAGGTCGCGGGTTTGCTTCCGGGCCTCCACGAGGTCGACGTAGACCGTGGCGATCTCGTGGGCGCGCATCGGCACGCGCACGGTGGCCCCTCCACCGCGGAGCGGCTCGGCGTCGCCGCCGAGGAGGTGGGTCTTGAACGCGGCGGCGACCTCGCCGCCCCACGTCAACTCGGCCTCCGTGGCGGAGCCGTTCCACTCGACCAGCCTTGCCACGAGCGGGTAGCCGATGCTGGCGCCAGCGTAGCCCTCCACGTGGTGGCCGGAATCCTCGGCCTCGCGGTACACGGCTTCGACCGTGATGCCGGCCCCCACGCTCCGCACCAGGGAGAACTCGGGCGGCGCATCGCCGCCGGGCGAAGTCGCCGCGGCCTCCACCGGCCGCAGAAATTCCTGCGCAAGGCGTCGCCGCTCCACGGGCGACAGGCCCGCGTGAGGCACGAGCCGGAACGCGGCTTCGAACGTGCCCACGAAGTGCGCCTCGTCCCACGGGTCGTACGCGCACAGCAGGACGCGCACGCCGTCGCCGTCCCGGAACCACTGTTGGCTGCCGTCGTGCACCACCAACACGCCGCGCGGGCCGTCGCGCTCGAGCAGATCCACAAACGAGGAGCAGTGAAAAGCGTCTTCGATCGTCTCGAACCACTGCGGCGACGTCATCCAATCGCCCTTGGGGTATTTCTTGACCCCGTGCGAGGAGCCCTCGATCTCCGAGGAACCGTAGGGGTGGTCCACCACGAGCCTCGGCTTGCCGAACGCGGGCGCGAGCCGCATCGACAGCCCAGCGCTCATCCCCGGATCGGGCCTGGGCAGGTCGAACGCCTTGATCGTCACATCGACGCAGGCCGTGTCGGAGGGCAGCGCCACCCACGCTTCGACCCGCCCTCCCAAGGGGTGGTGCAGGTGCACGACGGCGTCCCCCACGAACGGATCGATCACCGCGTTGGCGGAGTCGAGGCGCGTCCGCACGCCGTCCCAAGAGCCTTCAAGCTCCAGCGCGGGGCTTGCAAGGACCCCTTCGGGCCACTGCTCCGAACGCACGTCCGAGAGGCGTCCGAGTCGGTCGATCGAGGCGCGAAGATCTCCGACTTGGCAGCGCATGCCTCCTGGCTCGCCTGGTTGCACGCCCGTCCATCCCCGCGCCTTGCTCTCCAACTCGCCTGGGACCGCGCATTTCCAGCCCATCGGCGGTACGCCGCGAACCACCAGCGGCTCGCCGGTTACCGGGTGGCGCAAAGCCGCGTCGCGCGCCCACCCCAGCGGGTTGAACACGAGCAAGCCGTAATCGGGGCCCGGCACCCGCCGCGCGAGCAGGGCGAGCGTCCGGTCGCGCACGTGCCCGGCCAGCGCGGCCGACCGCTCGTACGAGAACACCCCGACGTGCCCGCAAAGGCCCTCGCACTCGTCGTTGTCGTGGTGCTGCGCGCTTAGCAGTTCGCGCCACGCCTCCTCCAACTCCCACGTGGGATACACGTCCCACTGTGCGTAAGGCCGGCCCAACCGCCCCGCCACCGTCGCCATCGCCTCGGCGGTCAACAGCAGGGCCTCGCCCGACCGGCTTCGCCGCCGCATCACGTCGCCGTTCTTGCCGAGCGTCATCCCGTGCCACATCTGGTCGGGCCCGTAGCGGCGCGTCTCCAGCCCGGCCGGATCGAGACGGGAGAGAAAATCCGTTAGGGTCCCGAATGAAATATCCAAACGTGGGTCTTCGAGCAACCTGCGCATCGCGGGCAGCAGGACCTCCGAGCGGCACATCCAGTCCGGCGAGGGCATGAGTTCGACCCACTGCTGAATAAGCGGGGGAAGACCGAGTCCCGAGTCCCGACCCCCGACTCCCGATTGTTCGGCGATCGCGTCGAGGGCGGCGTCCATGTCCTCGGGCCACTGGTGGAGATTCAGGGCGTTGCGGGTGGCGGTGACCAGGGTCGAGCCGTCGGGCGCTTCCCACAACACGGCCGGCGCCTCTTCGCGCGGAACCTCCGGCGTGTGCCACGTCCACTGGAAGAACAAGGACGCGAACTCCATCCCGACGCCGCGCAGCATCTGCGGGAGTTGCGGGAACCAGTCGAACTCCTCCTCCCAGAACGCCCGCGGCCACACGCCCAGGAGGCGCCGTACGGTGCGGGTGCCGTAAATGCGCTGGCGCACGTTCGACTCGCCGCCGTGGAACAGCCCGTACGGCTGCCCGTAGGAGCACCCCACGGGTTCCACGGTTCCCGAAGCCACGGCGCGGCGCAAGTCCGCCAAAGCCTCGGGCGCCTCGGCCGCCAGCTTTTCGTAGCCGATGCCGTCGAAGTTCACGCACCCCTTCGCACCCGTGGCCTCGCACCAGGCCAGCATGTCGCGCACCGAGCCCGGCAGCACGTGGGCCCCCCAGAGCCACTCCATGTCCACCCAGTGCATGTGGTTGGCGAACGTGTAGGCGATCGATTTGCGCTCCACGAGTGGGAGTATGACGGCCCCAATGGGACGGGGAAACTCCGACTTGACAAAGCCACCCCGTTCGGCCGAAACTGCAAGCAGACCGACCTGGTGAAGTTGCCAGGTGGCAAAGGAGCGAGCCATGGCTAAGCGGGGTACGCCGCTTCGAATCGAATCCGCGTTCGTCAAAGGTTTTCACCCATCGGGGCTTCTTGAGGCCCGTTTCGATCGACGAGCGTTTCTCGCCGGCGCCGCCGGCGCCGCGATGGGGGCCTCGGCCGTCGCTCAAGCCGCGAAGGGTGGCGGAAAGATCAGCGTCGCGCGCACGCTCGCGCCGGACGACACGCTGCGCAAAGCGGTCGTCCGGTGCGGCGACCTCCGCTGGACCATCGACACGGCCCTGTTCGAAGGCAAGCCTCGCCTGACCGTCGACGAAAAAGACGGCCGGACCCGCGTGACTCTCACCGGAGCGAAGCTTCCCGGCACGGCCTTCCAGCTCGCGTTCGAGGCCGAGATCCGGCCGAGCCTCTCGGGCCCCGTCCTGTCCGTCGGCTTCCAAGACACGGGCGTCGCCGGCGCGACCTGGGCCGCGGAGGCGCCGTTTGCCGCCTGGCTCCGCGGCGAGGCGCCCCTGGAGGCCTCGCTCACGCGACGCGAGATCCAACTCCTCACGGGCGGCAGCGCGAAGCCGCTGGCCCCGCAGGCGATCATCGTCGTGGCGGGCGGAGGGACCCTCCGTTTCGAACCCCAGAACGGCTTCGTCGTCGACGCTCCGACTCGCGTCCTCGCGGACGGACGGACGCTGCCCCTCGCCGCACTGGCCCTGAGCCCGATGCCCAAGGGCGCCCCGACGATGGTCTCGCGCGCGGACGCTCCCTTCACGGTGCTCTCGGGGCCGGGAGGCGCGGATTGCCTCGTGCCCGTGTCTCTGGGGGACCAAGCCGTCTGGTCGATCGATGGAACGATCGGCGACCTCCAGGACCTCCGCCTCGAGCTGCACGGCAAGCGCGCAGGGCTCCTGGTCTCCGGCAACGGCGGTTGCACGCTCACCGCCTCGGGCTTGGCCCTCGGCTTGGTGCGGACGCGGTTCGCAAAACTCCTGGGCGCCGAGGCCGACCACCACGTGCTGGCCGCGGACCTGGCGAAGGAAGGCGCGTGGCTCGACCTCGGCGGATGCGGTCTCGAGCTGGGACCGGGCGCCGACGGGCTCCTCGCCCAGATCGGACCCGACGGACAGCCCCAACTGGAGTTCGACGGTTCCATGCGACGGTTCGCCGCAGGCTTCGACGACGCGATCGTCGGCGTGCGCGGAGGCGAGCTGGTCCCGCTCGAGTTCGAGGTGGGGGCCCAGCAGCGCCAGACTCCCCCGCCCACGCGGCAAGTGCCGCCCACGCGACAGGTGCCCACCCGCACGCAGACGCCCAGCCGCGTGCAGATGCGGCCCGGGCTCCTGCAGGCCCTGTTGCGCCTGCCGTTCCGCATCGACGTCGTGCGGCGCGAGGACATGCTCGCGCTCTCGTTCGAGTTCATCAACCTCTCGCTGCAGGTCGGCTCGGGGGCTCCGCGCCTCGTGCGGGCCAATGCGAGCAAGCCCGCCTACCTCGTCGTCCACTTCCCCTCGCAGTCGCTCGCGGAGCGGACCTTCGAGGAGAACGACCAAGGCGGCCCGGTGCTGGGCGACATCCGCCCTGTTCCCTCGCGGCTATCGGGTCCGACGCGCCTCGTGTTCTTCGTGCCGACCACGGTGCCGTACATCGTGTTCAACCTGAGCGGCGAGGACGGCAAGGGCAAGAACGGGCTGCTCGACTGGTCGAAGCTGAGGCCGAACATCATCCCCACGGCCGTGTCGCCGCTGGGCTCGAACCCGCGGCTGAGGATCGACCCGGGATTCATCAACCCGCTGGAACGGGTGAAAATCGGCGGCCTGTCCGCCACGCCCCCTCCCGGCAACCTCCGCGCCGTGCCGCCCCCCGACGAGACCTCCGGCATCGTCGCGTCGATCGGCGGGCTGCTGGCCCGACGCGGACAGGACCGCCGCCTCGCCACGCCGCCGCCGCAGGACCGCCGGCTCATCCTTCCGAACCAGCGGACCATCCAGAAGATCGAGGACCAACTGGGGCAGATCGCGCCCAACCTCGACCCCACCCTCATTCTCAAGCTCATCCCCGTCTCGCGGATGCCGATCGACGGCTCGCCGTACTACACCGCCATCGAAATGCCCGCGCGGCTCTACCTTTCGCCCAACGAGCTGTCCGGCTGGGCGCACCGCGCCGACGTGTTCGCTCCCGGTGGCCGCGCGGAGCTGTGGCACACGCGCCTCGGCGTCCAGCAGGCCAACGGGGTGAAGGAAGGCCCCACGACCGTGCGCGCCGTGGATGCCGTGGACTACGACGCGGACATGGGCGAGATCATCATGCCCGGCGAGATGAACCAGGCGATGCTGCGCGAGGACCGGGTCGGACTCGTCGACAACATGACCCACCGCGAACTCGCCAAGGACTCCAGGCCGTTCCCCGTCGAGCGCCTGATGCTGACCCCGCTCGGCGGCTACCTGAAGGGCGAGGGCACGTGGGACGAGGTCTGGCAGCGCGAGCAGCGCAAGTACGTGGACTCGTTCATCATGGCGTGGGCGCACAAGGCGACCCTCGGCAGAGACCACTACGTCAAGGTCGTCAAGCGCGGCTACCTCTATCCCACGGGCCACCCCGCCGCGTTGGTCTTCGTCAGCGAACGCAAAGTCCAGCAGACGCCCCAAGGGCCCGTGATCGCCTTCACCCGCAAGAAGGTGTACGCGATCGTTAGGGTGCCTAAGCTTTCGTACAACGCGAACCAGCAACGCGAACTCGGATTCCGGACGCTCGAATGCCTCACGCTCGAAACGCCCCCGCTCACGATCAGCGCGGGCGCGATTCCGGGCACCACGGCTTTCTGGATGCGCACGTCGGGCGGGCCGTTCCTGTTCCACATGCGCGGCGAGGACGTCGAGGGGCGCCCCGTCGAGTGGACGATGCCGATGATCTTCGTGCGCAGCGTGGATCCCAACCTCCCGAACGCCGCGCAGACGTACCAGAACAACTACAACGCCGCGCACCTGCACTACGTCAACGGCCCGGACGCCCAGCCGACGCGCCGCCACAAGACCAACGGCCAGAAGGCGGCGTTCGCACCGGACGACACCGGCAAGGAGTCCACCGCGTTCCCGCTCGAGGAGCTGTTCTTCGAGGGCAAGTGGATCGGAGAGACCGGACAGAAGGACTTCGCAAAGTTCCAGTGCATCCTGCACACCGCGAAGGTGAAGGTCCAGGCGATGCAGTACATGGCGGGGGCGGACAACGGCCCCGTCGAAGTGGCGATCCCCACGGTGTACAAGCAGGCGGGTTTCGGCGGGGCCAACGCCGCCAAGGCGTTCTTCGAAGTGCCGTCCGCAAAGGAGATCACCGCCGGCAGCGACACGACGAAGACGGGCGGACTGGTCAACCTCGACCAGAAGATCAGCGCGTTCACCAAGGGCAAGGGGCCGGTCGGCGGGGCGTTGCAGCAGGTGCTCGGGGGCAACACGCGCCCCGAGGACTTCATGCCCGACACGCTCAAGATTCTGGGCGCGGTGAGTCTGTGGAAGCTTCTTCCCGACACGATTCCGATCACCCCGGGCGACCCCAACGACCCCAACACCCTGAAGAGCCCCCGGCTCGAAGTGAAGTTCGACAAGGACGGCAACGGCGTGCCGATCCGGGCGAAGGTCGAGTTCCGCTGGTATCCGGTGGTCAACAGTTGGCCGGCGGACAAGCCGCTGCTGATCATCCCGCCGTGGAGCGCTTCGAACCCGGCGCTGAGTCTCGTGGGAGACGTAAGCGTCGAACTCAAGAGCGGGAACAGCAACTACTCGTTCGTCGGCAGCTTCAAGAAGTTCCGCGTGGACTGCATCGCCCCGGTGATGTCGTTCATCTACCTCGACTTCGACGAGCTGAAGTTCGAGGCGAAAGCGGGCAGCAGCCCCGCGATCACCCTCAAGCCGGACTTCCCGAAGACCACCTTCACGGGGCCGCTCACGTTCGTGCAGAAGCTGCAGGACTTGATCAGCGACGTGATCGGCATTGAGCCCGACCCCTACCTGCTCGCGAGCATGGACCCGATGCCGCGGCGGCTCGACGGCTTCGAGTTCAAGCCGTTCTTCGACCTCCAGGCGGGGGTCATCCGCGTCGGGTTCAAGTTGGGTGTGCCGACCATCGGCGTCGGCGTGCTCACGATCATGAACATCTCGCTGCTGGCCGAGGTGCGGTTGCCGCTCATCGGCTCGGCCCTGCGCGTCCGGTTCGCGTTCTGCGAGCGGGAGAGCCCGTTCCGCCTGACGGTCATGGGCATCGGCGGCGGCGGGTTCATGGGCATCGAGCTTGGGCCGGAGGACGTGGAGCTGCTCGAAGCGTCCTTCGAGTTCGGCGCGGCGATCGCCCTCGACATCGGCGTGGCCAGCGGCAGCATCTCGCTGATGGCCGGCATCTACTACAAGCTCGAGCAGAAGAAGTCCACGCTCACCGGCTACGTGCGGCTCGTGGGCAAACTCAGCGTGCTGGGGTTGGTGCGGATCAGCATCGAGTTCTATCTCGAGCTCACGTACGAGTTCGACACGGATCGGTGCTTCGGCACGGCGACGGTCACCGTGGAGATCGAGGTGCTGTTCTTCAGCTTCGACGTCTCGATGACCGTGCAGAAGCAGTTCGCGGGCGGCAAGTCCGGAAGCGCGCCGGAACCGCTCTACGCATCGATGGATCCCGAGGCCTTGCCGCAGGCCAGCGCATCGCAAATGACTTTCACTCAGGCCGTCAGCAAGTCTGAGTGGGAAACGATCTACACCGGAGCATTCGCATGAGGCTCGAAGCCATCTGGACCGCCCTTCCCGTCGCCGTCAGCGGCAACACGCTGAAGCTGTCGGTCTTCGTCTCGCACCGTTTGTACGGTCCTCCCGCAACGACTCTGGGCGCGGGCGGGTTCACCGACGTCCTCGGATGGGCGGGCAAGAACGTCAAGTTCAACGTCCGCTTCGGCGGAGGCCCTCCCGTGCCCGCGACCGTGGTTTCGGCGATCAACGCGCAACTGCACGCCGCCGCGTTTCCGGGCACGACACCCGTGCGCGGGAATGCGCCCACCGATCCGCCCCAGCGCTTCCAGCGGATGGCTCAGCGCGAGATGCAGTCGTACTCGGCCGCGGCCCTGGGCATCTTGCTGCGCGGCACGTACCAGGGGGCCGCGACCCTCAGCCCCACCGATCGCATCGATGCCGACCAGATCGTCAACACGACGCTCGCGTGGGCCGATCCGCTGCGCCCAAGGCGGCCCTACACCGAGGCGCAGCTCCTGCCCACGCAGTACGTGAACCTCGGCTCGGCGAGGATCAAGAAGGGCGACCGGCGCTCGTTCGCCGCCGTGTGGGCCGAGGCCGAGAAGCGCGAGGCCGACTCCATGCGCAAGGAGATGGACTCCGCGCTGAAGGCGTATCGCAACTCGGGCGGCGCCGCGCCTCCCAACACCCCGGCGGGTTGGCGTTTGCTGGCCTACGAGTGCAAGCGGTTCTTCGAGTCGATGGCCCCGACCAAGAACCACCCGAAGTACGGCGTGGTCCACGCGGCGGTCAACGTGCCCGAACCCAGTTTCGACTACCACGACGCGCAGTCGCTCGTGGCCAACCACCCGTCGCTCATGCGCGCGCTGGGATTCGTGTTCGATCTCGAGGTGCCGCTGCCCGCGGGGTTGCCCGCCAGTGGCGAAGTGCGCGTGGAGCCCGTCTACACCAAGGCCCCGGACACGGTGGACCGCACGCCGAAGACGGCCTACCAGTTCGTGCCGGGCCAACTGTTCCTGCCCAAGCCCAAGGCCGGCTCCGAGCTGGGCGTCGGGTATCTGAAGATCGGCGGGGCGCCTTACTTCACCGCGCAGTACGACATCGATTCCGGCGCGCTGAAGCTGATGGACTTCGTGCAGAACATGCGCAACGCGCTGCAGGTGCGAAAGCAGGTGGAGCCCACGAATCCGCCCCGCAAGCAGCAGCTCCTGCCCGGAACCGAGACGCTCGATCTCGACAACTCGGAGATCGGGCGCAGCAAGGTCACGCTTCCCGCCCTCCGCACGACCGGCATCTCGCTGTACCGGAACGAGCGGGCGCAGAAGATCAAAGCCGTGTTCCAAAAGGCGATGGCGATGCAGGCCGACCTGGCGCCCGCGACCAAGGCGTTCGATTACGACGACGTCGTCCGTGGATACCGGGTGGACGTGTTCGACCGAGGGGCTTGGCGGCCCCTGATGGGGAGGGTTGGCGGCTACAACCTCAAGGGCATCCAAGTGCCCGCGGCCGGGCAGAACGGCGCGCCGTTCGACGAGGCGTGGATGTCCTCGGCGATGACCTCTTCGCCGAGCAAGCCGGGCGATCCTCCCGCGACGGGGCCGGTGAAGGTCCACGAAGCGGTTTGGAGCTGGCACGGTTGGAGCTTGGCGGTCGAACGCCCCGGCCAGGCGATGGACGATCTCGGAAAGCCCACCCAGGGCTCGAACAAGCTCGATCCCAACTTCCCGGTCGCGATGAACTTCCAGGTGCCCCCGGGGTCGTTGCCGACCTTGCGGTTCGGGCACACGTACAAGATGCGCGCGCGCGCCGTCGATCTGGCGGGCAACAGCCTGCCACCCAACGCGCCGACGCTGGGCGGACCCGGGTTCGAAACGCCCGAGGCTCCCTACCTCCGGTTCGATCCGGTGCTTTCCCCGCAACTGGTCAACTACAAGGTCCCGGGGAACGCCGATCCGGTCAAGGACACCACGGCGGGCGCGGCGGAGAACCAGATCGTCATCCGCAAGTTCAAGGGCGATCCCACGATTCGGCCCAGCCGCCGCGAGGTGTTCCCGCCTTACGGCTCGGTCTCGCTTTCGGAAACGCACGGCATGTTCGACCTGCCCAACGGCAAGATGGACCCCGCCGCCTATCCCAACGTCATCGTGCCGCGCGAAGGCAAATCCGCGCCGCCCGAGGTGACGGGCTCGATGAGCGACGTGCCGTATCTGCCGGACCCGCTCTCGTTCGGCTACTGCGTCCAGTTCACGCCGCTGCCGTTCCCCAACGCGCCGACGGGCGTGAAGTTCGCACTCGGGAAGTTCCCCAGCGCGGGTTGGCCGAAGATCGGGACGGGCACGCTGCAGATCGTCTCGAACCCGGGTCCCGCCTCGCCCGCCCCGGTGGTCTCTGGAGGGAACGTCACGCTTGGGTTGCGGCCCGGCGAAGTGGTCAAGGCGCTCGTCAGTTCCTCGCTGGGGAACCAGAGCGCGCTGAATCTGATGGGGCTTTGGAACTGGCTGCCGCCGGCCACCCAGGCCTCCCACCAGGACGCCGCCCTGCAGGGCCGCATGTGGCTGATGACGCCCTACCGGGAGGTGACGCTGGTTCACGCGGTCCAGATCCCGGAGGCGCCCGCCCAGATCCTGTTCTTCAAGGCTTACCGTTCGCCGGGCGACACGTCCGTGCGCATCGGCGACAACGAGCAGACCGCGATGGTGACCCACGCGTGGAGCACGGTCGAGGTCGAGGCGATGGCCCAGTGGGAGGACGAGCTCGACCTCATCGAGGAGCCCATCCGCACGACGCTGAAGCGCAAGGTGGACATGACGGCGTTCAAAGTGGGCATCAACCGCGATGAATTCCTGCACCGGTTCGTGGAGCGGCACGAGATCGGCGACACGAAGTACCACAACGTCACCTACACGTTGCGCGCGGCCAGCCGCTTCCGCGACTACTTTCCCTCGCAGATCACGGAGTTCACGCTGGACACGGTGGGCGACATTCCCAAGACGGTGCTGGGGCGCAACCTGCCGGCGCCGGTGAAGGGGACGCTGAACTTCGACGCGGTCAGCACGGCGCGGCCGGACGTGCCTTTGATCGAGTACATCGTGCCGACGTTCGGCTGGTCGCGGCCTTCGGTGCCGACGGGCCAGCGCTCGATTCGCGACGGCGGGGGGCTGCGCATCTACCTGCGCCGGCCGTGGTTCTCGTCGGGCAACGGCGAGCGGCTGGCGATCGTGCTGCCGTCCGGGGCGTACGAGGGTGCGAAGGCGCCCGCGGGCATGCCGAACGCGGCGGAGTACCCCTACGTGACGCTGTTCGGCGCCGATCCGACGAACAAGAGCGGCAACGTGCACGCGCGGCCGCTGTCGAACCACTTCCCGGGGGCGGCGCCCGCCGGGAAGTACCTGAAGCTCGAGGAGAACCCCGCGTTGAACGTGGGAGCGGTCTCGGTGCCGGTGCAGTTCGACGCGGAGCGCCAGCTTTGGTTTGCGGACGTGCAGATCGACGCGGGGAACGCGGCGTACATGCCGTTCGTGCGGCTCGCGCTCGCGCGCTACCAGGAGTTCTCGGTGCCGGGTCTGGAGTTGAGCCGCGTGGCGGTCGCCGACTTCATGCAGCTCGCGCCGGATCGGTCCGCGACCGTGACGTACCTGTCCGACACGCGGTTCAAGGTCGTGGTGAGCGGCGTCGGCACGGCGGACGGGAGCCCTCCCGGCCGGGTCATCGTGGGGACGGTGGAAGTGTCCCCGGGAACGTACGACGGCAAGGCCGTGACGGACGAGGAGACGGGCTGGCGTCCGGTGGTGGTGGGCGGGAAGGACCTGGAGAAGACGATTCCGCTGACCCCGGCGCTCAACCGCGTGATCATCGGCCGTCCGCCTCCCGAGGAGGAAGGGGTCGAGGAGCAGCCGCTCGAGGCCGGGCAGGGTCGTGTGGCGGTTCCGCCTCCCAATCAAGGACGGGTGATCAACCCCCAGATCCGGCCGACGGTGCAGGAGGGTCCCGGCGAGTTCACGTTGCCCGGTCAGAGAGGTGCGGCGAAGTACCGACTGGTGCTGCGCGAGTACGAGGTGTATCTCAGCGACTTCCCGGAGCCGGTCATCGAGATGCCCCCGACGACCGCCGCCCCGCCCCCCACGCGCGGCCGCTTGGTGTACATGGACGTGATCCCCTTGGCCTAGGTCGACCGAGAGGTATAATGTCCCTCGCGCGCGGGTGGTGAAATTGGTAGACACGCTACCTTGAGGTGGTAGTGCCCACAAAGCGTGAAGGTTCGAGTCCTTTCCCGCGCACCATTTTTTTCGCTAGGTTCAATGGAACCTGCAATTGTGGGGGATGTGGTCCACTCTTCTGGGCTACAACGCGTAGACATCTTAACCCGGGGAGCGCTCCTCCACCGGAGCTGCTGTTCTGCTTCCAGAACGGTCGTCTTGTCCTTGACCGTCCATTGGCTAGGGTAGAGCGATGAGCGAGTTGCAGTGGACCTTTCTCTTCCTAGGGCTGTTGGCCATTCTCGCTCAACGATCAGGGGCTGAGGGGGCCGGTTGGCGAGCTTGGCTCGGACTGCCATCGTTCCTTTCCGCCGCCGGGCTCGTCACGCTGCTACTCGACGTGACCGGCTGGTCTCCGAATTCTCTTTGGATCGCCGGGCCCCCAATTGCGCTGGCAGCTCTTGCCGACGCGGGTGCACGTCACGGCAAGTACGGGCATCGAGAGTCGCCCGGTCAGCCCTAGCCGGCAGGAGTCGATTGGGCTGAACCTGCTTGCTAGCCCTTCAGCCGGATCCAGAGCGCTTCTTGGCGACCCGGAATGCCAAAGGCATATAGGTCCAAGAGATCAGTAGCGCAACCAACAGAGAGACCGGGAAGCCCAGCAAGCAAGAGATCACCCATCTTGGTGCTAGGAGGATTGTCGCGCCAGTGGCAAGGTAGAGCACGGCCCAGATAACGCGGAGAAGGCCCCAGAACCATCTGAAGTACCTCGTGAAGAACGCTCCCGAAGGATCTTCCTCCCCAGCCGATCGCATTGAAAACGTCAGCTTGGCTGCTTTGAGAGATCTCAGGAACATGTATGCGGAGAGAGCGGATAATGAGAGCCGTAGGACAGCCCAAACCCAGTATGAAGTGCCACGAACCTCAGCACCAAGTGCCCCGATGAAGAGAAAGTCGTGAGGCGATTGCATGGTGATGAGGAGAGCCCCGACTATCACAAGAAGACCCACGTTAGCGGTGCACCCTAGGATGACCTTCAGTATCCACCGTAACTTCGGACTCCTCGGGGCCGAGCCGACATTACGATGGATCCTCAACAGAATCGCCCTGCCTTGGAGCCCCCCAGCGCAAACCAGATCAACCAGGTGTGTAGGATCGCAAGGGGCACCGCCAAGAAACTCCCAAAGAGATACGCCCAAATCAAACCAGTGTAGAGAGTGCTCAGAACATCATAGTAGTAATCTGGGTACCAACGGTGAACAAGAGAGTCGAAGAGTGCGTAGCCCAGTGTGCCAACCATCGGAAGCACAAAGGCAAAAAAGAGACTTGGGACCTTCGCTCTCCACCATGCAATCAAGACGTATACAGAGCCGACGAAGGCTGAGCCAACCAAATAGCTTGCAAGTGTCTCAAGGGTGCCATGAAGACCTATCCAATACGGAGGCGTTATCAGCATCCACAATGGCGACATGACAACGCTCACGCCCAATACCGCAACCACTCTCAATATTGGTATCGCTGGACGAGATGGAGCCATGACATGTACCGGTGCTCACCTTTGGGACTTCTGGGCAAACGCAGCTGCAATTGCTTCTAAGCCCCTTCCAAACGGAATCGTCATGTCGTCTCCTCCCCTTGACTTCATGACCAGATTCCTCGAGCCATCGATCGCCACTTCAAGATCGCCGTAGGCATTCTCCATCCTAATCACGCCTGACAAGTTCGCGTAGGCCAACTTCCATGCGGAACCCATGGAGGCAAACACCAGGACAAAATCACTTTCTCGTTCACTAGACCGCAACACGCGCACAACGCCTAGCTGAGTGCCTTTCCATCGGGTAAGCGCTGGAAGGCTACTTCCAAGAGACCTGGTCCAGGCCTGCAAGTGAGAAAGGGAATCGAAAGACGACGGCAGGACGACACTACTGGATGGGCCTTCCATTCTGCTTGGAAGCGAAGGGTAGCAGTAGGTTCCGGTGGTTAAGGCCCCTGGGACTCCTCCCATTTGGTCCAATCGCTCAAAGCGGAGGTCTCCATAACTGATGACATCACCATTCTCGTGAATGAAGAGGCTTGAGGAGCTGTCATCGGAGAGTCGTGGGAAGACCCTTATCTTTGTGAACGCGCCGGACTTGAACTTACACTCAATGTCATCGGAGCCCATGAACCCGCGGTAGAGGAAGTCGCTACTCTTACCTACGGCCACGCCGTCAATAGTGAACTCTGCTGAATCCGGCTTTGCGTAGATGCCATAGGTGTGCATTGTTAGGGCCAACCCAAAGTAAGGCGTCGGAATTAAGATGGCGAAGGCAAGTAGGGTGACAACAGCTTTGACCCAGAAGCGTTTCCAGAGTGCAGAGGTAACTGTGAGAATCGCTGCCCTTCTGGGAAATCTACGAGCGCGAGCCATTAAGTCATCACTCCTTCGGTGAAGTCGCGAGCGGCAGTGTCAAGGGCATTGGCGTTGCCGCAATCCTTGGGGAGACAGCTTGAACTCGCGCCACACATGCCTTGCGAAGAATTCCATCGTTGTTCCGGGTAGACCCTCCAGCCGGTTCAAGGCGAAACGATCGGCGAAGGCCCTCCGACGCATTGTACGACGTAACTCCGCTGAATGAGTGGTGCGTCCCTATGGCCGTATGCTGGAGATATGGGGCCGTTTGAATTCCAGGACCGAGGACGCTTTTGGAGGAGTCCTTACGTGTCGTCCGCGGGACACCGTATCCTAACGTTGTGGAAGGTGCGCATCAAATCTCAGCAGATCGGCTCAAAACTTGGGCCAACGAGCAAGCAGCTGCCGGAGAGTTGCCTTGGCTCCTCAGAAGCCTCATCCGTTTGACGGTCGGACCACAAGCGAAAATCGAGTTCAACACGGGAACTGGGGTGTATTCAGACGGCTTTGACGGGGTTGTTCAAGCCTCTGGCAGCAGCTATGTGCCGGATGGCGACTCAGTGTGGGAAGTCTCCGTTCGAAAGGACGTTCAAGCCAAAGCTAACGATGATTTCAAGCGGCGAAGTTTCGAAGAATCCCGTCTTGACCGCTCGTTGGTCACTTACGTTGGCGTTAGCCTCCGAAGGTTCAGTGAGAGCTCGGACACGGCCAAGGCATCCTGGGCAGAGGACAGACGTTCGGAGGGGATCTGGCGTGATGTTGTCTTTTATGACCTTGAGGATATCTCGGAGTGGCTTGACCAACATGCTGTCCTTGGATTTCAGGTGGCCATCAAGCTCAAACAGTCTTCATTGATTCGCTCTTTGGGAGACTGGTGGGAGAACTGGGTTGCGCCCTGTCAGTTGAGGATCGGCAATGACTGGTTGGTGTCTGGTCGTGATCAGGAAGCCAAGCAGTTCGGGGAACTGATTCAGCTCGAGCGCAAATTCCTGACCATAAGCGGTTGTAGCCAGACAGATGCGCTGGCATTCGCCTACAGCGCCGTTCAGTCTCTGCCGCCGGAGGTCGCTGATTGGCTCATGTGCCGTTCTCTCTATATCCCATCTCTGGCAGCGTTCGAGCAGGTCACGCCCTTTGTCCGAAATGCGATTCTCATCCCGATGGAGGGATTAGATGATCATCACATTGGCCTAGTCAGTCCATCGAACAAGGTTCTCTATTGTGGACATCCCACGAAGTACGAGGGAGGGATACACCTCCCTAGGGTAAGAGTGAGCATTCTCCATGAACGTATGTGCCGGGATGGCTTGGACTCTGACGTAGCGTCGCGTGCGGCAAGAGCTGCTCGCTCCGGTGTCGAACTGATGAGGAAGGAGCTGGGAGCTCCCCCCTCCCCTTTCGACCTGTCCGACCTTGACAAGTCGGATCACGCAATCATCTCGGCAGCCCTGTTAGTCAATAGATGGAGCGAAGAGAACGTCCACGACGTCTCGCTTGTCGCCGAACTCGCTGGTACGGGACCGGACGAAGTTGAACGAACGCTTGCGAGAGTTTCTAGGCGGCAGCCGCCTCTGATTCGCAAATCTGGTCATGTGTGGTTCCTCACCGATGACGGGCTCGCATGGGATCAGTTGGGCCATCTAGTCACTAGCTCTGTGCTCAGCCCGTTCTTGCTTCGGGCACCCGGGATTCTCGGCGAAAGTGATCCGTCCTTCGACCTCGATCCTTCTGAGCGGTGGAAGGCGAGGCTTCTTGGAAAGAGTCCGGTCTACAGTTCACATGTAAAGGTTGGCCTTGCGCGGACATTCGCAGTTCTGTCCGAACACGATTCTCCCGTCGGGTCTTACGCCTCAGGTCATGAGATATCTGATCGCCTCGTTGATCAATGTGTGAGTGGGGCGGGCGAAAAAGAGTGGTTCGCCTTGGCTCCGTCATTGTCACTTTTGGCGGAAGCCTCGCCGGATCACTTTCTCGCTGCGCTCGAGGGGGATCTCAACCGGAGTGATCCTGCGGTGCTCGGCCTGTTCGCAACGGAAACGCAGCCGCTCATGGGTGGAAGCCGCCATTCCGAGTTATTGTGGTCCCTAGAACGGTTGTGTTGGAGCAAGCGGTTTCTCAAGCGGGCTAGTAAGTGTCTGTGCGCATTACACGAGAGAGGATTCGGCAATGGAACTGGAAACAACCCCTTAGCCAGCCTTCGCCAAGTGTATGTGCCGTGGCACCCCTGTACCGAAGCCGACGCAGAAGAACGCATGGCCGTTCTTGACTCGCTGAGACAATCACATCCGGTTGCATCGTGGGATCTGCTCGGTCAGCTCATGCCACGAGACCACGATGTAGCCCACCCCACGAGTCGCCCGGAGTTTCGCGAATGGGGTGGTGAACGATCTGAGCAGTTTCAGACTCAAGTAAAGCGCTGTTACGATACGGTGCTTGGCTGGATGGTCGGAGACGCGGGTGTGAATGCAGGGCGGCTGGCAAGCCTAGCAAGCGCATTCGCGGGCTACCCCGACGAGTGGCTGAACTTGATTCTCGAACGCCTGGGAGATGTGGTCGAAGACATTCGAGAAGAGCAGGAGCGGTTCGTAATTTGGGATGGGATGAGCCGTGTGCTACGAAGGCACCGGAGCCATCCTGAAGCCGAATGGGCTATGACCGCCGAGCAATGCGATAGATATGAGGATGTGATGACTAGCTTCGAACCGCTAGATGTCGCATTGCGGAGCCTTTGGCTCTTTCAACCGTGGGTCGACCTAGGCGTGAAGGAGGACGACTACGACCAGCGTCATGCGTTGATTGACGAGGCGCGAAATGAGGCTCTCAAGGCAATTCTGAGGGAATCAGGAACTTTAGGCATCTTTGATCTAGCCCAGCGAGCAGAGCTCCCGGGTGTAGTGGGGGAGATCGCTGCAAAGTTGGGTATTTGGACCGGAGAGGATGAAACGCAGTTCCTGCTGAGCCACCTAGGAAGCGAGGAACGCTGGGGCCGGCAGCTAGCCATGGGCTACGCTGCACAACACTTCGCCGACGACGGTCCAGCCTGGATACTGGATCTGCTTGGCGGACCTGAGCCTTGGAGCGCAGAGCAGAGGGCAGAACTCCTCTTTGTCCTACCCAACGATCGGAATACGTGGAAACACCTAGACACCGAGCCAGAACAGGTTTCGAAGTTGTACTGGAGTCGAATCAACGTGTGGACGACTCGTGCCTACTCCGAGGACGATTACATGCTGTTCGCTCGGCGGATGATTGATGCCGGGCGCGAAGCTGATCTCTTGCACCTCTTGTCCTCGCTTTCATATTCTGGCAGTTCCGCTGAGCGCGAACTCCTTATGGTCGACGCTTTGAATGCGTTGTCGACGCGAGAGTCCTTTGAGCCTGGCGAACTCTCAACGTTAGGGAGCGAAGTTCGGCAAGCCCTCGAAGTGCTTTCTGGGTCCGGCCGAATCCAGGACACTGAACTTGCCCGACTGGAGTTCTACTTCATGCCCCTGGTTTGGTTTGAGTACCGTCCGAGAGGCCTTGGGAGGGCACTGGCGAGCGATCCGAAGTTCTTCGTAGAGCTCTTGAGCAAGATCTACCCAACTGATGGTGAATCTGATGGAAACGAAACGGAAGCTCGTCGGTCATTGGCAGAGACAGCCTACAAAGTCCTTCACGCCTGGGACGTCTTGCCTGGTAGCGATGAGGGGCGGATCAACCTCCGCATGCTGCTTGATTGGCTGTCGGCCGCCCGGTCGATTGCGGCTGAGAAGGGACTCCTGCCGAGAGCAGATGCATTTATCGGTGATCTGCTCGCAAAATCTCAACCTGACGAGGACGGTATCTGGCCACCCAGCGAAGTATGCCAAGCAATCGAGATCACCGCTTCCGACGATCTGGATCTGCATGTCAGAATCGGCCGTCACAATGCCCGAGGTGTTACATCTCGAGGAGTCGACGATGGCGGGAGGTTAGAGCGGACAGAAGAAGCTCGATACCGATCACTGCTTGGCGAGGTCTGATTTCACCAGAACGGCACGCATGTTAGTGGCACTAGCTGAGGAGTTCAGCTCGGAAGCCAGCGCCACCGATCAGAGCGCTGACATGGAGCAAGATCTGTGATCCAAGACCATCTGGACCAGCCGCGCCACTTTGTGGGCCAAATCACCCCACTGAACCCAAGGCCCCCCGGTCCAGGACCGAGTCTCTACCTGTATGGAGACTCAAACAGGTAGAAGCCTTGATTCCCGCGCACCAAGTTTCAAAGCAAAGAGGCCCCGTCGTTTTCGACGGGGCCTCTTTGGATTCCGGGGCAGGCGGTGCCTACCGGTTCTTACGGCGGCGCAGGCCCACGGCCAGGGCGGCGACGCCCAGACCCACCGTGAACGGCTCCGGCACCGGGCTGAGCGAGAGCTCCGTGCGGAACGCCGTGGGATCCCGATCGTACGTCTCGCCCGGGACCCCGTTGCGAATGGTGAAGGCGACGGTTTGGACTCCCGTGAAGACCGTGTTCAACGAGAAAGCCGTGCCCGTTTGGAACCAGCCGACGCTGCCGTCGCCGTAGACGGTGGCGAGCGGGGCGGTTCCGTAGGAGTTGGCGCCGACCGAGACGTCCAGCACCGCGTTGTCCGACCAGAGGTAGCCGCTGAGCAACCCGCCCCCGCCGAAGTTCACGCTCGTCGTGTAGGTGTAGTTTCCGGTCGTCAAAGCCGGGGAGAGGCTGTCGCCGCCGTCAGCCGTGAAGCTGATCCACTGGGACGCCGCGTCGTTGGCCACGTACACGTTGTAGGGAAAGTCTGCCGCGGTGTGGTTGAGCATCACCGCCGAGGCGGTGCCGCCGCCCAGGGTCGCCGGCACCGTGACCGACCAGTTCGGGTCGACCGTACCACCCGTCATGGCGAGCCCCGGGCCGGTGCTGAACGCCTGCGCCATCGCGGCGTCCGCGGCGACCGTGAGGCCGACAAGGGTGAACAGAGCCTTGGTTTGCTTCATCAAAATGCCTTCCTTTCTAAACAGTCCACCCGTACTCTAGCATCGGCGTGCGCCGTTTGGAATGGCGCCGTGAACAATTTTCGAAGACCCGGCAAGTTTGCTGGTTTGGGGGCTGGCCGATCCGCGGTTCACCAGAACCGCCAACTTGCCGGCGAACGGCTCGACCCCCTTGCCGGGAATGGGGGACGACTGGCCGACGGATCGCTGATCCGAAGGACGTGTCCCCCTGACAGCACGGCGCCCAGGACCTGGCCGGCTACTCGTTCTTCTATCCCAACCTTCTGGGCGGACACAGCATCTAATCCAGCGTTCCATCCTTCGAGGGACACTGGATACGCGATGACTGATCTGGAGTTGGCGAAGCGAGTAGCGGCGGGTGACGAACAAGCGGCGGAAGTGTTCGTTCGCGCGCACTACCCCGCGCTCTTTCGGCTCCTTCGCCACCTCACCCGGCACCGAGAGGACGCGGAAGACCTTGCCCAACAAGCGTTTCTGACTGCTCGCAGGAACATCGATCGTTTCCGGGGCGGCGCGTGCTTGAGCACGTGGCTCCACCGGATCGCGTACAACGAGTTCGCCCAGTGGAAGCGCAAGCGTCGGCATACGAGTCCCCTGTCCCGCGATCTGCCGATGTGGGAACCGGGTTACGCATCGTGTATCGATGGCGAGGGGCTGCTCGCCGCATTGGCGACCCTCCCTGACAAACTGCGCGAGACGTTCGTGATGCACGAGGTCGAGGAGCTGAAGCTCCGTGCGATCGCTTCGATCCTGCGCGTCCCAATCGGCACGGTCAAGGCGAGGCTGTTCTATGCCCGTCGACGTCTTCGAACCCTTCTGGAGCAGGAACCAGAGGTAACAGAACATGCACCCCAACAAGCCCTTCCTTGAGCCACAGATCCAAGCGCTCCGCGCGGAAGAACCGAGTGCGGATGCCGTCGCGCGCGCAGTACGCATGATGCAGATCGCGTCACCCGTCAGGAAGTCACGGACTCGAATTTGGCTTCGGGCGGCCGCCATCGCCATGCCCGCGGCAATACTTGGTTTGGCGTTCCTCTTCAAACCACAAACTGCGAGCGCGGCGGCCCTAGTACAGATCGCCGATGCCATGCGTGCCCGAACTACACGCCATGCCATGACCTTCAAGCCGGATGGTTCTGGCAGTTTCAACCTCACTTACGAAACCTGGATCGAGAACGGCAAGTTTCTCTCAGCGATGCCCGACGGTTACGGCGGCTTGCGCCTGAAGGGGTACGACGGACACCGCATGTTCATGGTGTCGAGCGCAGGCGAGGGGTTTATCGACGACACGGAGCCGTCAGGTATGCCCATCGAGGACCTGGGCTCCTACCTCGCCTACCCCAAGGCGCTCATCCTCGATCACCGATCAGGTCTCCGCGAGGGCGGGCAAATCGTAGACCGCTACTCCGTCGCGATCAGTGGGACGCGGTTCGATCTCTTTGTCGATCCCTCAACCCGTCTTCCCCTGCGGCGGGAAGTTCTCGACCTGCAGGGGAGGCGGCTGATCGAGCGCAACATCTACGACTACCCCACAGACATTCCAGATGCGAGGTTCTTGCCTCCCGCTGGGACGCTGTGTGACTACCCTGCCCTCCGGGTGGAGCTTGCCAAACGACTTGCTCAGCCCGGCCAGAAGCAGGTGGTTGGAGGCGTCGCTATTTCTCTCAAGGCCGTCATCGTCGGCAGGTACAGCGTATTGGCGCTTTGGACGGGCGGCGCACGCGGGAACTATCTGAAGGAAGGAAGCATGTGGGTTGAGGGTCTGCGCCATGGGGGCGGAGCGCCACCCGATCCCTTCCGCGTGCCTTCGTTGGACCAGCTCACACCTTCGCGCTCTCCCGTGTTTGCCAACGGCCAACTCATCCTTGGCGACGAATTGGGTGCAGGTGAGCCCATCACGCTGCATCCTCCGTTCAAGATCAGCGTCGCGGTTTGGGCAGAGGACCCGTCTCAGCCCTTGATCTCGACCGATGGGCGGAAACTTGGGAACAGGAGCAAAACAGTAGGACGCGCGACGTTTGTGGTCGATGACCCCCTCTACGCTGAGAGCCCCTACCGATTGCTATGGAAGCCGTCCGGCGAAGACCAGGTCGCCATCGCGACCGGTGGTTGATGTGTGCAGTGGGGGGCAAAGGAGGCGCATCCCTGGCACTGGCGCGCCTTGCAGACATAAGGCAGTTGGAGACGAGCGCCGCCCAACGAATCTCTAAGGGACACCGTCGCCCCCCGTCGTAGGCAGTCCTTGTGTCTCGCTGGCTTGTCTCGTTGTCGCTCGGGCCTAATCCTGAGTCTTCACGTAGACGAGGTCCCATTTGCCGTCGCGGAATTCGGGGTACGGATCGCTTGGGTGGAAGACCAGTTTGCGTCCTTCTTCCTCGACTCGAAATACAAACGAGGGGTACATGTACGCGGTGTCGTGCCTTCCAATGAGGACGACATAGTCGCCGGCCGCGATCCAGTCGCCGGAGACATTGCCTGCAGTGACTTTCTGCTCCGTGAACGTCATCGACTGCGGCAGTTCCTTAGCCGCTGAACCAGCCTCCGCGACAACGTAGCGGCCAAGGAGTCTCTGCTTGCGATCTGGATTGTCACGAAGGAGGCGGAGGTGGTTGTCCTCCATCCCCCAGTGGATTCCCCGTTTGGCGACCAGGACGTCGCCGCCGTCTTGGGCCTGAAAGGTCATCGGGGGCTCGTGGTCCCGGGTCAGAACCACCAGCCCGCCGGGCTCCAGCGTCCAGGTTCCATTCCCGAAGTCCTCGCTCCGAAACGCTCCATCGGCAAGGAACTGGCAAGGGAAGATACCAAAGAGCATGAAGTTCCCCATCGACGGATCTCGGCTGGGACCCGAGAAGTAGGAACTCCAGTATTTGCCCTGGACGACCACGCGCCGGACCTGGGGAGGGGATGTGGCATCTCCGCCTGTGGCTTGCCTCTGACAGCCCGTCGTGACAAGGGCTGTGGCGTGGATCGCCACCAGGAGCAAAAGCGCCACTGGGAGTCGAAGCTTGGCCATTGAACGCATCCTGACCCATCGCAGTCTCTTGTGAGACCCCAAAGTGCTTGACGGGGGCTTGCTCGTTGGGTCCTGTGCCCGTTACCCGCCCGCCTTCAGCATCTCCAACGCCTTCTCGATGCCGGGGTCCTTCCCATCCTCGGTCTTGCCCCCCGCGGCCTCGGCGTCGGGGTCGAGAGGGTTGGCCTCGAGACGCCGGCCCTGCGCCGTCACGTAATCGCTGATCGGGTACTGGATCTCGAACCCCTGCGGCAGCTTCCCGTACACCGAAGCCAGCACCGCGCCCGCGGTGCGCGCGCCGACCAAAGGCGCGTGCAGGTTCTCGCGCAGCGCCGCGGCGCAGATCTCCGAGGCGCTGGCCGATCCGCGGTTCACCAGAACCGCCACCTTGCCCGCGAACGGCTCAACCGCCTTCTTCGACGTCTTGTACTTGCGCGAGGACCACTCGGCGATCGCTTCGACCGTGGGGCTGGGACCGGGCTTCTCCTTCACGTACGCGTCGAACGTCGAGCGGCTGATGAACGCCCCGATCTGCGTGTCCGGCGGCATCAGGAGGCTGAGCAGGTGCTGCAGGTTGTTCACCAGCCCTCCCCCGTTCGAGCGCAGGTCCAGCACGAGGTACTTCGCCTTCGCGGCCTCCGCCATCAGCTCCTCGATCGCCTTCTGGTTGTAGCCGCGCGAGAAGCTCTGGATGCGCAGCACCGCCGACTCCTCGTCCGCCCACGTGAGCGTGTCGGGACGGAACACCGAGAACCGCTGGCGCTTCAAGGTGATCTCGCGCACCTCGCCCGCTTCGTCCTTGATCTTCAGCGCCACGTCGGTGCCCTCGTCTCCGGTGAGCACCGCGGGGTTCTCCGGCACCTTGCCGTCCACCTCGACGATCTTCCAACCCGGCTTCACGCCCAGCTCCTCCGCGGGGCTCTTCGGCGTCACCGCCAAGACGACCAGGCCGTCCGCCTCGGGGCGGGCGGTCAACCCCACGCCGATGACCGAGGTGCGCTGCCGCGCCTCCGCGGCGGTGGGCGTGCGCAAACGAATGTGGCTGAATCCGAACTCGCGCAGCGCCCGATTGACCTCGCGCACGAAGTCGCCCTGCTGCTCGGCCTTGTCGATCGCCTCGCGGTGCTTGGCCAAGTGCTCGGGCCACAGCTTGAGATCGATGTTCGGCACGAACGCGCGCTCCATCACGATCTTGTCGATGCCGTCCAGCACCTCGGTCTTCTGTTCGACCGTCAGCGTTTGGGCGGTGGCGGACAGGATCGAGGCCAACAGCAGCAGCGTGCCGGCGAGAGCGCGAAACGGGCGGAGTTTCAGCATGGCTGAGTGTCCTTACGGGATTACCGCGTTTCGGGGTTTCCGAAGTGACGGGAAACGGGAGACGGGAATCGGGAGACGGGAAACGGGAATCGGGAATCGGGAAACGGGAATCGGGAATCGGGAATCGGGGCGGTCGGTATACTTTGCCCATGACCCAGCGACTTCCGGAGTGGCTGACGATCCGTCTTCCGCGCCCCGAAACCATCAAACAGGTGGAGTCGATGATGCGGGACAAAAACCTCCACACCGTGTGCGAGAGCGCCCGCTGCCCCAACCTCCCGGAGTGCTGGAGCAAGAAGACCGCGACCTTTATGATCCTTGGCGACACGTGCACCCGCTCGTGCGGCTTCTGCGCGATCAAGGTCGGGCGCGGCACCGAGGTCGACGCCGAGGAGCCCGCCAGCGTCGCCAAGGTCGCCAACGACCTCGGCCTCAAGCACGTCGTGGTCACCAGCGTGGCGCGCGACGATCTCGCCGACGAAGGGGCCGGCCAGTTCGCCGACACGATTCGCGCCCTGCACGCCGAAAACCCCCTGGTCATCGTCGAAGTGCTCACCCCCGACTTCAAAGGCAAAGAGTGGTGCCTCAAGCTCGTCACCGACGCGCACCCCGAAATCTACAACCACAACGTCGAAACCGTGCCGCGCCTGCACACGGTCGTGCGCCCGCAAGCCAAGTACGAGCGCTCGTTGGGATTGCTCGAAAAGGTCAAGGAGCTGGATTCGAGCATCTATACAAAAAGCGGCATCATGCTCGGTTTGGGCGAAACGCGCGAAGAGGTCGTCGCCACCCTCCAGGACCTGCGCGACCGCGCAGTGGACGCCGTGACCATCGGGCAGTACCTGCGCCCCACGATGCGCCACCTGCCGGTCAACGAGTTCATTTCCCCCAGCGAGTTCAAGGAGTACGAGGCCATCGGCCAAGATCTGGGCTTCGCGTTCGTGGCGTCGGGACCGTTCATCCGCAGCTCGTACAACGCCATCGAGTTCAGCAAGAAGGTGATGGCCGAGCGTGTGAAGAAGCTCGAGGCACAGGATCCCGCTTCCGGACGTCTGAACTCGTAAGCGGCGCACATGCGCGCGGGGAGGAACTGTATCCGCGTACTCCTTGGACTGCTGAGACTCGGGATCTTCTGGCTTCCCGCCGCCGTGCTGGCACTGTGGGGCGGCGCCTATGCCTACGGTTGCCTGCAGGCCCTGGCCGGGCCCGCCGGCCCGGTGGACGTCGAGCTGGCGACGCCCGGCGGCCCCCTCCGCATTCAAGTGGCGTCCTACGCGTGGAACCTCCGCGCCGACTTCCTCTCCGCCGACGGCGTGTGCGTCACCAGCCCGGAAGGACGCCCCCTGCTGGTGGCCGATACGCTTTCCGTGCGCGATGTGCGCGCCCTCCTCTCGGGTGGCGGATCTGCCAAGGTCCGGGCTCGCGGGGTGGACGCGCTGTTGGAGCTCGGACCGACGGGGCGCCCCGTGCTCCTCGATTACCTCCCCCCGAGCACCGACGAGCCCAGCAAGCAGAACTACACCGTCGAGGTCGAGGACGTGCGCCTCACGTGTCTTGGAACCGGGACGCCTCGGCCCTGGCGCGCCTTTGCCACGATCCCCCACCTCGTCGTCGACGGCGCCGGAGACCGGTGGGTGGCGACGGGTCGGCTCGACTTCGGTGCCGATGGCGCGCTGGAAGCCACGGTGCGCGCTCCTTCGCGCAACGCCGTGGTCGTCGACGTGGAGACCGAGCGCCTCGAACTGGCCGAGTTCCTCGCCTATTACAAGGACACCGACGATGGGCGCTCGGTATCCGGCCTCGACCAGGTGGGCGCCCGGACGCTGCGGATCTCGGGGCCCGGTTGGCTGGACCTGCCCGCGGACGGACCCCTTCGGGCGGACGCGCAACTGGCCGTCCAAGCCACGGGCCTCGCTTACGATCGGTACCAGGCGCAGGAGGCGACGTTTGTCGGCCATGTCACGCACTTGGGCGCCGAAGGCACGGCCACGGCACGCGAAAACGGCGTGGACGCCGAGTGGAAGGGCGCGGCGACCTGGGAGAACGGCGTCGAGGCGGCCGGAACGCTGGTCGCATCGGCCCCGGATTCGGGGCGGCTCCCCAAATGGGCATCGGACCTGCTTCCCCCCGAGCTGCGTTTTCAGAGGGGCCGCTACGAGGGGTGGTTCGGTTGGGATGCCGACGGAGTCACCGTTCGAGGCACCGTCGACGCGGGACAGGTGCAGTGGGCCGACGAGACGATCCAGGACGTCGTTGCGGATCTCAAGGCGGACACCAATCGCTTGAGCGGGCGCGTTCGCGAAGCCAACTACATGGGTGCCCGGGTGGGTGGCGCGCTGGATCTCGACCTCCAAACCCGAGCGGTGAAGGGCACCTTCGAGGTGGAGGACCTGTCGATCGCGCGCGCGGCCCGGCGGCTGGACCGCAAGGATTGGAGCGGCACCGTATCGGCCAGCGCGCTGGTGGGCGGCTCCCTCGATGCGCCCACCGCGGACCTTCGCGTGCGCGGGAAGGTGCGGTACGACCGCCCGAACGCAGACCCGCTGTCTCTGGGCAACCTGCTCGCCTCGGCCCGCTGGGAGGAGGGACGTCTCTCGGTCACGCAGGCTTCGCTGGTCGGTGCGGTCGGCGTGCTGTCCGCCGAAGGCGAGTGGACCGAGAAGGAAGGGGAACTCCGTTTCGAGGTGTTTGGGAGCGGGTTCGATCTCTCGGCATTGAGCCCGGGTCTCGACGGGACCGGTGCGATGTCGGCCACGATCGTCGGCACGACCGCCGACCCCAGGGCGTCTGGACGGCTCGAGCTGTACGGGGTGGGGCTCGATGGTCAGGTGGTGCCCCTCGTGGCGGCGGACTATACGGCCGACTCGAAACAGATCGTCGCGTCGCGTCTGGAAGCCGCAAAGGGTTCGGCGCGCGCGTCGGGACGCCTGGGGTTCCGCTTTGAAGACCAGGCGATCTTCGGCGAACTTTCGGCGACCGGTGTCCAGCTCGCAGAGCTCTTGGGCGACGACGTGACGGGGACCGTGGACGTTCCCTCGCTGACGGTGCGGGGCACGCTGGATCGACCGTTGGCCGACGGAACGGTGTCCGGCTCCAACCTGCTCGTCTACGGCACAAAGATCGACTCGGCGCACCTGACCGCCAGCGCGGACCGCGACGCGATCCAGCTCGCCGAAGCGAACTGGACGGTGGGAGCAGGACGCGGCTCGGCCACCGGGCGGTATGACTTGGCGACGCGCGAAGCGTCGTTCGAGGGAACGCTCGCGTCCATTCCCATCGCGTCCCTGTTGTCGACGCACTTCGACGCCGTGGACTCCAGCGGGACCCTCGACGGCACGCTCGCCGGCCACATCACTCCCGACGGGCTCGCCGACCTGCACATGCAAGGCCGCGTCGCGGACCTCAAGCTGAACGACGTGCCCTTCGGCGGAGGGCCGTGGTCCCTCGAGTCGGAACTGGGGGTGTGGAGCGGAAACGCGATGATCGGCTCGCTCGAGCGCTTTATCGAGATTCCCGAATTCCACTACAGCCAGCCGGATCGGTCGGTCTACGCCGAAGCCTCGGCGTTCCAACTGGAGATTCCGGACCTGGTCGATGTCGTTCGGCGCTACGTGCCTTCGATGGACCCTGCGCTCGCTTCGCGCCTCGACACGCTGGAGGGCAACCTCGACGCGCATGCCGTCGTGCAAGGGCCGATCGAGAGCGCGGCGCTGGACGTCGACGTGCTAACCGCCTCGAACCTTGCGATCGGCGAGACGGACCTGGGAACGATCGACGCGAAGGCCCAACGGTCCGAGGGGCTCTGGCAGATCGAGCGGGTGGCCTGGACCGGCGGTCCGGGCGAGTTGAACGTATCCGGGTCGCTGTTGGAGGGCGGAGAGGTCCACCTGGATGGTGAACTGTCTAACTTTGACCTTAACACCTTGTCGCTTATCGATTCCGGCCTGTTGAACCTCCAGGGCTCGATCGAGAACTTCTCCTTCCTGGCGACCGGCCCGGTCGCCCGTCCGGAACTGCAGGCTTCGTTGCGGGCGCAAGCGGGATGGGGGACGGCGAAAAACCCCGACGATCCGACCCTCCTCGATCTCACGCTCGACAACATCTCGATCGCCGACGGGGCGGCGAGTGCGACGGGGAACGCGACCTACGCGGGCCTCGGGGCGCAGATCGACGCCCACTTTCCGTTCGCCTACCCGTTCACCGTGCCGAGGGATCAGCCGTTCCAGGTCAACCTCCTCCTTCGCGAACACGAAATGACGACTTCGGAGATGGAGGAGTTCCCCCTGCCCCTCGACACGTCGCGCACGTCGATCCGCGGGCGGGGAGCGTTCTTGGCGGGAGGCACGCTGGACGAGGTGCACGTGACCGGCGGAGTGGACATCGAGGCGCCGACGTTGGCCTTGCAGGACGGGCAGACCTCGCTCCAGGGATTCGTCGGCCGTGTGGCGCTGAGCGACGACGCCCTCACGGCAAGCGCGTCCGCGGCGAGTTCGGTCGGCGGCTCCGCAACCGTGAACGTGTCCACCGACGGAGGCGATGTGCAGTCCGTCCTCCGCGCCTTCATCGAAGCGGTTGGCAACGACCCCGAGGGCGCATTCCGTCGGGTGCTCGAAACGCCTCTGAAGGGCACCGTCGCGCTCGAAGGGTTGCGCGTGCGCCACGATGCGGGCAGCAAGGGCCGCGTCGACGCCGTCGCCGACGGGTCGATCAGCGTAGGCGGTGTCGCCAGCAGCCCAACCCTGACGGGCACGGTGAACCTCTCCAAGAGTTCGGTGACCCTGCCTTCCGAGCCTCTGGAGCCCGCTCCAGGCGGGATTCCCACCATCGACCCCCGCTTTGCGCTCAAGGCGGTGCTCGTCGATCCGGTGGAGCTGCAGGCGACGGCGTCGGTCATGCGGATCTTGGGTTCGGGGAACCTGGGGGGACGCCTCTCGGAGCCGGACGTCTCGGCGGATCTCAACGTTGTGTCCGGAACGGTCAAGCTGCCGACGGCACGCGTGGCGCTCGAGCCCGGGGGCACGTTGCGTCTGCGCTACCAGGGGACGTCCTCGGGCGAGACCATCGCGCGACTGGACGTGGACCTCGAAGGAACGACCCACGTCACGGCGCTCCGGTTTGGGGAGCAGGTGGAACGGTACACCGTGAGCCTCGCCATCCGCGGGGACCTGCTGGACGAGAAGGGCGTGACGATGACGGCCTCCAGCGATCCTCCGGACCTCGATTCCGACCGGATCCTCCGGCTTCTCGGCCAAGCCGACCTCCTGGAAGGCTTGGCGTCGGCCTTGAAGCCGGGCGAGGGGCAGGGGCAGTTTCAGAGTGCCCTGACCAGCATCGCCTTGCCCGCTCTGTTCGACCCGATCACCGAGAAGCTGGCGGCAGGTCTGGGTCTGGACTATCTGAGCTTGGAGTACAACTCGCTCGACCAGACCACGATCTCCGCGGCGAAGTCCCTCGGCAAGGGCCTCTTGCTTTCGGCGCGTCGCCAACTCGCGGAGCCCGCCCCGGGCTTCCCCCAGCGCTTCGAGTTCCGCCTCTCGTACCGGTTGCCCACGCGCAACCGCATCCTGGGTCGAACGACCCTCTCGATCGGCGTGGACCAGGACCGTCCCTGGAAGATCTCCGTGGAGTACGGGACGCGATTCTAGGAAACGCGAAACGGGCTCGCGCATCTAACTCAACAACGAGGTCGGGCCTTTTGGCCACGACAGCGGATGCAGGGAATTCCACCGGGCCGAAAGCGGATAGGAAGTATAGTTTTGAGGCACGGGTGACCCCACCGCAGGTGGGGGTTGGAGGCGTAGGTTTGATCAAACGGATTTGGTGCGTGGTTCTTCTCCTTGCGGTTGCGTCGATGGCGATCGCCCAGGACACGGGAGTCGTCAAGGAGATCGTCATCAACGGGAACCAGAACATCCAGCGGGATGCGATCTTGGCCACCATGCGCACGAAGGTCGGGTTGGCCTACCTCCAGGCGACGCTCGATCAGGATCGGAAGTCCATCGAAGACATGGGGTTCTTCCAGGCCGTGGACGCCCAAGCCCGCCCGCTGGAGGTCGGCAACTGGCAGATCGTGATCAACGTGGTCGAGTTCCCGGTGATCAAGGAGATCCGCATCGTGGGCAACGCGGCGGTGCCGACCGAAGAGATCGCCGCGGCGCTGACGTTCAAGCCCGGCCAGGTGTACAACGTGAAGGGGGTTCAGCCCAGCGTCGCCGCCATTCGCAAGGTGTACAGCGACCGCGGGTTCTTCGTCCAGATCGAGGAGTTTGGCCCCATGCAGGACTCTCCCACGACCATCAACGTCGTGCTCCTCGAGCTGACCGTCAATTCGGTCGCGGTCCAGGGCAACACGCGCACGAAGAAGTCGGTTTTCGACCACCTGATCAAGACGCGGGCCGGGGACCCGTACAACGTGCGCAAGTGGGAGGCCGACCTGCGCCGCATCTACGGCACCCAGTGGTTCGAGGATGTGAAGAGCGTTGAGCGCGAATCGGAGACGATCGGCAAGGTCGATCTCATCGCCAACGTGAAGGAAGCGCGCACCGGGATGTTCAACGTGGGCATCCAGGTGGATCCCCGAAGCAACTTCGCTGGCCTGCTCAAGCTCTCGGATTCGAACTTCCGAGGGACGGGGCAGAACGTGGGCATCAACTACCTCCAGTCCACGCAGGGGGACGGCGCGAGCATCGACCTGGATTACGGCAACCCGTGGATCGACAACCACGACACCGCGATGCAGTTTTCGATCTACAGTCGCCTGGTCTTCCGCTTTGCGGGGACCAGCTTCGGCGGGAGCAGCGTGCCGACGAACGACGATCGGTACACCGAGCGCCGAACCGGCGCAACCCTCGGCTTCGCCCGTCCGGTGCGGGGGGACGAGCTGAAGGCCTCGGCCAGCATCCGGATGGAGCGCATCGACACGTCGCACCTCAACACCACCTCGACCAACTCGTTTATTCGCCAGGACGGCGATGTGGGCGTGTTGTCCCTGGGCCTGACGCAAAACAAGCGCGACGTCGACATCGAGCCGTCCCGGGGCACGTGGGCGAGGATTCTCGTCGAACCGGGATACAGCAACATCACCGCCGTGGGCGGCGCGGAGGCGGCGAACACGGGACTGGGCAGCAGCACGTTCCTGCGAACCAACCTCGAATATCGGGCCTACTTCTCGAGCGGCCCCCCGCGGGGACGCGAACTCGACGCGCCGCGCAAGGTGCTGGCGGTGCGGGCGCGGTACGGCGTGATCAGCGGCCGCGTTCCTTTCTTCGAGCAGTTCTTCGCGGGAGGCTCCGACACGATTCGCGGCTACGCCGAGGACCGCTTCTGGGGCCGCCAGACCCTGCTCACCACGGTGGAGTACCGCTACCCGATTCAAAAGGCGTTCAACGCCATCCTCTTCGTGGATTACGGCGGCGCGTGGGGCGGCTACGGCGGGGTCAACAAGTTCTCGCAGTCGTCCTCGCCGGACCTCCACATCGGGTACGGCCTGGGATTCAGCTTCCGCACTCCGTTGGGCCCGATTCGGCTCGACTTCGGCTTCAACGACGAGGGTGGGAGCCGCACCCACTTCCTCATTGGAACGTCTTTCTAAACTAGGAATCAATTGATGCAGAAACTAACAGTGAATCAGTCGGGCTGGCTCGCCGCCGCCCTCATCGCCGGCGCCGCGATCGGTGTCGGCTTCCAAGGGTCCGCGGAGAAATCGGCGGTCGTGGATGTCCAGAAGGTCGTCGAGCAGAGCGACTACGGCAAGCAGAACCAGGTGACCTTCAACGAGATGAAGGCCGGACGGGAAGGCCTGCTCGAGTTTATCGACACGTACCGCGTGCTGACGACCGAGCAGGCTCAGAAGATCCGCGATCTCAGCCTGAAGGTGGGAGCGACGGCTCCGGAGAAGGCGGAGCTCGAACGCGTCAAGGCCGATGTGATCGCGGCGGACAAGAAGTCGAAGGAGCTGAGCCAGAAGCCGAACCTGACGCCGGAGGAGCGGACCCTGATCGAGGAGTACGCTCGCCGCAGCCAGGCGATGGAGGCGACGGCCCAGCGCTGGTTCCGCGAGTTTACGAACGAGCTGCAGACCTGGGCGGACCAGCAGAAGCTCACGAGCGTGGAGAAGGCCCGCGCGGCGATCCAGGAGGTGGGCAAGGCCGGCGGCTATTCGATCGTCTTCGAGGCCGGCGTCGCACCCTACGGCGCGAACGACCTCACCGATGCGGCCTTGAAGGCCATGAATGCGAAGAAATAGGGCGCTGGTCGTTCTGGGGGGCGTCGCCTTGATGATGGGTTGCGCCCCCCGCGCGGAACGCGTGACCGTCGATCTCAGCCGCGTTCCCACTCCCGCGCGCGCCCCGGATGCCCCGTCCGTGGCACCCCGTCCTCCCGATCCGCTCCCCCCGGCAAGCGGCGTTCTGGAGTCGCTTCCCGCACAGGTCGTCGTCCTCCAGGATGGCAAGGAGCGGATCGCCGCGGCCCAGCGGATCGTCGAGCAGAGCCGCAAGCAAGCGTACGAGCAGGTGCTCCGGATCTTGCGCGACACGTACCGGGCCGAAGTCCAGCGTTGGGCGGACGACCGCGTGGCGGAGCTTGACCCCGCTCGCGCCTCGGAGTTCGACGGGGCGTTTCGGGAGCTGAGGACGAAGTTCGAGGCCTACGCGGACGCGCGCGGGCCGAAGATCGCCCGCCTTGCACTCCTCGCCGGCTTCCCCGAGTGGCGGTCGACCACCGGAGCGCTGGAGCCCCGCTGGACCGACGAAGCGAAGCGGTTGCGCGCCGAGGTGCGCGCGCTCGACTCGGAGTTCGCCCAAACCGCGGCGACGTTGCTGGCGGACGCCGAGCACACGATCCAAGAGGAGGCTCAGAAGATCCAGCGCGAGATCCAGGCGGCGTTCGCCGATGCCGACGCGCGCGCCGAACAGACCGCCGCCCAGCAGATGACGGAGGCCAGACGGGATCTCGATGCGCTGTTGGCGGGTCGAACCGAACTGGAACTGAACGCGGAACCGCGCAAGACGTTGGAGCTTCCCGCCTCGACCCCGGTAAAATCGGTGCCGCAGCTGCCCGAACCGAACGAGCCCGAGCCGGATGTGCGGCAGGAGCTGGCGCTTTGGCTGCGGTCGCAGGGGTATGTCCTTGCGCCTCCGGGGACGCGTGGGCGCGACGTCACCAAGGAGTTTGTCGCATGGAGAGCGGCGCATCAGGTTGGACGCTAAGCGAACTTGCAGAGCTGGTGGGAGGGCACGTGGACGGGCCGCCGGACCAGCGCGTCCTGAGGCCGGTTCCCAGCGGCTCGGACGACCCCGAAGGGATCGCGTTCGCCGAATCGGAGTCCCACTTGGCCCGCGTGGAGCGCTCGGGGGTGGGCGCCGTGTTCGCCGTGCCGGACATCGCGTGTTCCAAGCCGTGCATCCGCGTCGCCAATCCCCGCGCCGCCTTTGGGCGGCTCCTCCACCTGGCGGATAGCCCGCTTCCCATCGGCGATGGCGTGCATCCGACGGCAGTGATCGATCCGGGCGCCGAGGTGCACCCGCTCGCGCGCATCGGGGCCTATGCGGTGATCGAGGGCGGGGCGAAGGTCGCTTCCGGCGCGCGCGTCTACCCCTTCGCCTACGTCGGCGAGGGTTGCTCCATCGGCGTGGATGCCGTGGTGCTTCCCCACGCGGTGCTGGTGCGGTCGGTCTCCGTCGGCGCGCGCGCGGTCATTCACTCGGGGGTGGTGCTGGGTGCCGAAGGCTTTGGATTCGTGTGGGACGGGGAGAAGCGCGTGAAGGTGCCCCAGGTGGGCGGCGTGGTCTTGGGAGACGACGTCGAGATCGGCGCCAACACGACGATCGATCGAGCCACCGCGGGCCACACCCGGGTGAACACGGGCACGAAGATCGACAACCTGGTGCAGATCGCCCACAACGTCGAGATCGGCGAGCACGGGGTGATCGCGGCGCAGGCGGGCATCAGTGGGAGCGTGGCGATCGGCGACCGAGTGACGATGGCGGGCCAGTGCGCGGTGTCGGACCATGTGACGATCGCCTCGGACACGACGTTCGGGGGCCGGTCGGGCATCACCAACGACGTCAAGGAGAAGGGGGTCTATTTCGGCCTGCCCGCGCGCCCGATCAAGGAGGCGATGCGCATCATGGCCGCCGTGGCGCGCCTGCCCGATCTGGTGCACCGCATCCGCAAGCTCGAGAGTGCGCGAGAATCCGTCGAGGACGATTCGTGACGTTCGAGCGGCTTACGGTGGGCGGCGACGTCGTCTTCGAGGGGTTGGGCCTCCACAGCGGAGTGCCTGTCCGCGTGGTGGTTCGCTCCAGCCGAGCCGGGGTGGTGTTTCGCTGGGGCCAACAGCAGGTGGCGGCCGACCCCGCGGGGGTGACGGACACGTCGCGGTGCACGCGGCTGGGCGAGATCTCGACGGTCGAGCACCTGATGGCAGCGTTCGCCGGGCTCGAGATCACCGATGCCGAGGTGGAGGTCTCCGCACCGGAACTGCCCGCCCTGGACGGTGCGGCCCGCGAGTATGTGGACGGGCTCTTGGCGGCGGGTGTGGAGCGGGTGGGCTCCCTGCAGGTCGAAGGCCCGTTTGCCCGCGTGTTCCTTCACGAGGAGCCCTTGAAGATCGCCATCTCGAGCGGCGTGGGCCACTGGCGGTACGAGTTCGAGACGGGCGACCGGTGGCCGGGTCGCCAATCGTTCGAGGCCCTCGACGCCGCGGCGGCCTTTCCCGACCAGATCGCGCCCGCGCGCACGTTCGGGTTTGCCGAAGAGATCCCGGCGCTTCTCGAGCGCGGTTTGGCCCGCGGATTGGGCCCGAAGACGGCCCTCGTGCTGGGGCCCTCGGGTTACGAAGGGGCGGCCCGTTTTGCCGACGAACCGGCGCGGCACAAGCTGCTGGATTGTATCGGCGATCTGTATCTCACCGGCATCCCCATTCGCGCCTTAAACGTCGTGGCCGAGCGAACGGGCCATCGCGCGCATGTGGAGGCCGCGAAGCTGCTGGCGGAGGCCGTGACGGTGGTGCGGGAGGCGTAAGTTGTGGTTTGTGGTTGGAGGAACCCCCTCGCCCTCCCCCTTCCGAGGGGGAGGCAGTGAGCGTAGCGAACTGGGTGGGGAGGGCCTCAGCTTGAGCTTGCCGGCGTTCCCTGCAACCCCAAGACCTCCGCGTTTTCCCGCAGCGCGGCGATGACGTTGGCGATGTGCGCCTCCAAGGGCAGGCCGATCTCCTCCGCGCCCGCATGCACCTCGTCCCGATGGACGCCCGCGGCGAAGGACTTCTCCTTCAGCTTCTTAAGGACGCTCTTCACCTCGACGTCGTGCACGCTCTTCGACGGTCGCACGAAGGTGACGGCGGCCACGAACCCGCTCAGCTCGTCGCACGCGTAAAGGTGTTTCTCCAGCGCCGTGAGGCGCGGGATGCCGAGCGCGTCGTTGTGCGAGCCGATGGCGCGGATGATCACCGGGTCCCAGCCCAGCGACTCGAGCAGCCGCATGCCCCAACCGGGGTGGTCGTCCGGGTGTTTCTCGTAGTCGAAGTCGTGGAGCAGGCCGACCGTGGCCCACAGCGCCTCGTCCTCGCCGAGCTTGCGGGCGTACCAGGCCACGGCGGCTTCGACGCCGAGGCAGTGCCGGCGAAGCGACTCGCTCTCGGTATGTTCGCAAAGAAGATCCCAAGCCTCGGCGCGGGTGTTCGGCATAGCGGGAGGATACCGAGACCCGGGGGGAGTTTCACGCAAGGGACGCAAAGGGCACGATGGGGGACTCGTTCTTTCTGCGGTGGCTTGCGGAGGTTCCTCGGGGGAGTTTCACGCAAGGGACGCAAAGGGCGCGATGGGGGACTCGTCGCGACCTTGTGTTTCGTCCTTACGATGGTGGATGCCTTCCAAGGGATGTTCGACGGGGACTCTTGGTCCGTGATGCTGGGCGCGCTGCTCAAGTTGGGCATCGCGGCGATCCTGGGCGGGTTGATCGGGTGGGAGCGCGAGTCCCACGGCCGACCCGCGGGCATGCGGACGCACATGATGACGGTGATCGGCGTGGTGCTGTTCTCCGAGGTGAGCAAGCACTTCGCTGCGGGAGACCCCACAAGGATCGCCGCGCAGATCGTGACCGGAATCGGCTTCTTGGGCGCCGGCACGATCCTTCGGCACGGGCCCGAGATCCGCGGGTTGACCACCGCGGCGAGTCTCTGGGCCGCCGCCGGGATCGGGATGGCCGTCAGCACGGGGGGCGTCTACATCGTGATCGCGGTGGCCGCGACGCTTCTGTCGCTGTTCACCTTGGAGGTCGTCGAACGGTTCGAAAAGCGCGTGAATCCCGGCGAGCACGGGGTGATCTTGGTGGTGGCGCTGAGCGGCGGTCAGGGTGGAGCGGCGCTCTTCGAAGCGCTTTCGAAAGCCGGAGCGATGATCCGGGAAACCCGCGTCGAAGGCACCGATCCCCAGACGCTGCACATCCGCCTGAGCGGCGACCAAGCGAAGGTAATGGCGGCCGTCCACAGGGTTTCTGGAGTGAGCGAAGCCCGATGGGAATCGATCAACGACCACCGATAGACGACCGACGATCCCATTCTGCCAATCTAGAGAGCGATGGCGTATCGCGACTTCCAGCACTTCCTCGAGACCCTCGAGTCCCAAGGCGAGCTCAAGCGTATCTCGGAGCCAGTCAGCCCGTACCTCGAGATCACGGAGGTTGCGGACCGCGTGATGAAGGCGGGCGGCCCGGCGCTGTTGTTCGAGAATCCCGTGGGTCCGCCGCACCGCTTGGGCACGCCCAATCCACGCAGCGCGGTGATGAACGAGCCCTCGATCCACAAGATCCCCGAGGGCGAGGTGAGGTACGCGCACCCCGTGGCGATCAACACGATGGGTTCGCGCAAGCGCATGTCGCTGGCGCTCTCGTGCGGGGACTTCGAGGAGCACGCGGAGCGGCTGGCCGCGCTCCTGCAACCCGAGATTCCGAAAGGCCCGATTGCGGCGCTCAAAGCGCTGCCCGCCCTGTTCCAAGAGGTCAAGACCGTTCCGCCGAAGACCGTGGACCGTGGGGTGTGCCAAGAGGTCGTGATGGAGGGCGACGAGGTGGACCTCACCCAACTGCCCGTGCTCACGTGTTGGCCGGAAGACGCGGGACCGTTCGTGACGCTCCCCCTGGTGTTCACCTACGACCCGAACACCGGCAAGCGCAACGTGGGGATGTACCGGATCCAGGTGTTCGACAAGAACACCACGGGGATGCACTGGCAGATGCACAAGACCGGCATGCGCCACATGGAAGAGGCGGGCAAGCAGGGCAAGCGCATCGAGGCGTGCGTGGTGCTTGGCGGCGATCCGGCATACACGTTCAGCGCGATCTCGCCTCTGCCGCCCGGGATCGACGAGATGCTGTTCGCCGGCTTTCTGAGGCGCGAGAACGCGCGTCTTGTGAAAGCGAAGACCGTGGACATCCTGGTGCCCGCGGACGCCGAGATCGTGCTCGAGGGCTACGTCGACCCCGCGGAGCGGCGTCTCGAGGGACCGTTCGGAGACCATACGGGTTACTACTCGCTGGCCGACGAGTTTCCCGTGTTCCACGTCACGTGCGTCACACGGCGCGAGAAGGCGGTGTACCCCGCGACGATCGTCGGCCAGCCTCCGATGGAGGACGGGTGGATGGGCAAGGCGGTCGAGCGCATCTTCCTGCCCATGATCCGGCTGACGGTGCCGGAGATCGTGGACATGAACCTCCCGGTGGAGGCGTGCTTCCACAACGTGGCGTTCGTGTCGATCAAGAAGAAGTATCCCGGCCACGCGTACAAGGTGATGAATGCGATCTGGGGGTTGGGTGGGCTGGCGTTCACGAAGTTCGTGTTCGTGGTGGACGAGGACGCCGACGTGCAGGATGTGGGCGAGATGCTGTTCCGCATCGGTGCGAACTGCGACCCCGGCCGCGACACCCTGCACTCGCGCGGGCCGGTGGACCAGCTCGACCACGCCTCGATGGCGATGGGCTTTGGCGGCAAGATCGGTTTCGACTGCACGCACAAATGGCCGGGCGAGAACGGGTTTTCGCGCGATTACCCCAAGCTCATCGCCATGAGCCCGGACGTGAAGGCGAAGGTCGATGCGATGTGGGGTCGTTTGGGTTTGTGATTGGGAGACGGGAAACGGGAGACGGGAGACGGGAATCGGGAAACGGGAGACGGGAATCGGGAGACGGGAATCGGGAGACGGGAGGCGGGGTCTGGGGGTGGGGTTTGGGGGTCATGTCTTTGGGGCCCTCTTAATCAGGAGACGGGAATCAGGAATCAGGAGACGGGAATCGGGAATCGGGGAGGCGGGAAACGGGAATCGGGAGGCGGGAAACGGGAATCGGGAATCGTGAGGCGGGGTTTGGGGTCGCGTTTTTGGGGCCCCCTTCGCCATGTCAGCCCGGGGTCTGCGACCCCCGTTGGGTGGTGATTTCCGCTTCACGCCTCCCGCCTCCCGCCTCCCGCCTCCCGCCTCCCGCTTCCCGACTCCCGAGTCCCGATTCCCGTTACTACCAGCCGCCGCAATCGCCGATGGGGGAGCCGGGGGGTGGCGCCGGGGGTGGCGACAACGGGGCGGGTTCCCAGGGGCGTTCGAGGTAACGGCGGATCGCGCTGCGCAGCTCCTCGCCTTGGTCGGTGGAGGGCAGCAGGGTCACCAACCTCCGCAACTGGCCGTTGGCGGCGGCGCGCACCGCGGGCATCGCGGAGGCGTCTTGGCCGAGGAGGAACAGGCGCGCGACGAGCACGTTCTGCACCGCGTAGCGAAGGGGGCGGTCTCCCGCGTCGGCGGGGAACGCGTCTGCCACCAGCGTTGCGAGGACGTCGTGTTCGGAGGGGCCCTCCCCTTCCGCCGCTTGGATGTGGCAGCGGCCGAGGCGGGCCGGGTGCAGCAGGGCCGCGTACACGAGGTCCGCAGCCGTGGCGGCGGCCGAGAGGGGATCGAAGGTGGGGCCGGTTCGCCCGTCGAGCCTCTCCGCGCCCGCGCCCGCCCCGAAGGTTGGTGGCGCCAGGAGGCGCGTGATGCGATTCGGAATCTCGAGGAAGGAGGGCTGCAAGCACTCCAGCAGCGCTTCGATCGCGGCGTACTGTTTCTCCGCAGGCACCCGCTTCGTCGGAATCCGGCCGTCGCCGCGGAGCGCAAACTGGTATTCGAGCCCGCCCACCTCTTTTGCCGCGGCCTCGACCTCGTAACGGTGCCACAGGTAAAGGGGCGCGAACACCTCTTGCAGCTCGGCCAGGGGGCGGTTCATGGCCACGCGATCCTGACCGAACCGGTCGACGCCGATTTGCCGGACCGAGATGGCATTGCGAAGACCCTCGATGGGGTCAGCGAAGTTGTCCCAGAGGTTGGCCCGGGGATCGGAGCCGCCGAGGTCGCGCGCGTCGCCATCCGAGAGGAAGAGGGGAGCGCTCGCGGCCATCGTGTCCAGCTCCGACTGGGAGAGGTTCGCCCCGTACATCCAACGAATCGCGTAGAGATCGTACGTTCCCATCCCGACGGCATAGCCGTCGGAGAGGTCGAGCCGGCCGTCGCGCACGAGCACCAGCGGCGCCGGATAGTCCATCACCGAGGCGCGGCCGTACGTGCTTCCGGCGAAGTTGTGGGCGAGCCCCAAGGTGTGGCCGACCTCGTGCGCCGCGAGTTGGCGCACCCGCGCGAGGGAGAGCTGCACCGGATCCTCGGGCCCGCCCTTGCCGGTTTGCTCCGTGCCGACCAAACCCTCGAACAGGAGTCGGTCCTGCCGCACGCGAAGGGATCCCAGCGTGACGTGCCCCTTGAGAATCTCCCCCGTGCGGGGGTCGGTGATCGACGAGCCGTACGACCAGCCCCGCGTCGAGCGGTGGACCCACTGGATCGTGTTGTAGCGCGCGTCCAGCGGATCGGCATCCTTGGGGAGGACTTTGACGACGAATCCGCCGGGGAAGCCCGCCTTCTCGAAGGCCTCGGACCACCACGAAGCCCCTTCCACCAGCGCGGAACGGATCGGCTCGGGCGCGCCGTTGTCCACGTAGTAGATGATGGGGTGCTTCACCTTGCCCGACGCGTCCAGTTCGAGGCGGTGGCGCGCGATCCAGCGCTGCTCCAGCGGCTCCGAGAGGGGGGCCGCGTAATCGAGGAACGCGATGCCGAACGCGCCGATCCGCGGGTCGAACTTCCGCGGCTGGTACCCCGGCTCCGGAAGGGCGACGAACGACTGGTGCTCGATCATCGCGACGGCGTCTGGAACAGCGGCCGTCTGGCGAACCAGAGGTCCCGGCTGCGCCGAGGCGAAAGTGAGTGTGGCCTCGAACTCGAGGTTCTTGGGGAACGCCTTGCACTCCGAGAACTCGATGACGCTTCGCTCCTTGTCGAGGGCGAAGGAGCCTTGGTTCGCGCTGCGCAACGTGTCGGTGGTTTTGTGCGCGTCTCGAAGCAAGAACGTGCCCAGATCGATCAGGAAACTCCCGTTAGTGTCCTCGGCGACCACCGGGGTGGCCCACAAGACGCCGGCCGCGAACGATTCCTCGACGGCCCGCTTCTCCGCGGGGTCGTCCGAGAGCGCCCGGTACCGGTAGTTCGGAACGACGAACAGCACGCGGTTGCCCACCCTCCGGATGCGCACCACGTAGGTCGGGCCGAGTTGCCCCCGGTCGAGTCCCACGTCGTTGTTTCCCAAACCGCTGCGGATCGCCGAGTGGTAGAGCACCTCGGCGGCCCAGGCGTCGCCGTCTGATTGGCGGGGCAACTCCATGTAGAGGGTGCCTTCGGACGGAGCTGGGTACGTCGCAAAGAGTCCGGCTCTCTTTTCCAGACCCTTGGTCTTCTCCGCGATGGTCGGCAGGTGCGGAGGAGCGACGACGAGGGCGGCGAGGAGCACCAACATGGCCCGTATTATGCCTTCGACCCGGTAACTCCCCCAGCCCGTAGGTCGTGGCGACGTGGAACAACGCCCACGGGTTCGAGCGCTCGCCATTCCTGGCGGCGGGTGCCATCCATCGCTGAGGGTCGGAGGAGAACATGGCATTGAAGAGAAGGCTTGGCGAGCTGCTGATCGCGCAGCGGCTCATCACGAACGAGCAGTTGGACCACGCGCTGGAGGTCCAGCGCGAGACGCACGAAACGCTGGGGGCCGTGCTGGTCACCCTCGGGTATCTCGACGAGCCGCTGCTTCTCAAGGCGATGGCCGCCCAGAAGGGCGTTCGACCGTGGGATCTGACCACCCAGCCGCCCAAGCCGTATGCGCTCGGACGGGTGCCGGAGAACATCTGCCGCACGTACCAGTTGCTCCCCGTCGAAGCGCAGGCGGACCTCCTGATCGTGGCGATGAGGAATCCCGACGACCTCGAGGCGTTGGAGCTGGTTCGAAACATCACGGGCATGCGCATCGAGCCGGTCCTTGCGGACGAGGACAAGCTGCTGGTCGTGATCGACCAGGTCCAGAACCGCTCCGTTGGCACGGCCGTCGGCGGGTTTGTGGCCCAGGCGATGGGGGAGCTGGATTCGGACGCTCCCATCGAGCTGGAGAACCTGGAGGTGGACGAGGACGATCGCCCGGTCGTGGCGCTCGTCAACACGGTCCTCACCGAGGCGATTCGGCTCGGGGCGAGCGACGTTCACATCGAGCCGCGAGGCGGTCGGGTGGACATTCGGTTCCGCGTGGACGGGGAGATGCGCAAGATTCAGGAGATCCCCTCGCGCCTCCTTCCGATGCTGATCGCGCGCATGAAGATCATGGCGGAGCTGGACATCGTCGAGTTTCGGCTTCCCCAGGACGGCCGCATTTCGGTGAAGATCGACGGCCGCGTCGTGGACATCCGCGTGGCGGTGCTTCCCAACTATCACGGGCAGCGACTCGTCATGCGGATTCTCGACAAGTCCGTGTCGCTCAAGCGGCTTCCCGAGCTGGGCTTCTCGACCCGGAACCTCGCCATGTTCCGCAAGATGATCGAGATGCCCCACGGCATGGTGCTCGTCACCGGGCCGACGGGTTCCGGGAAGACCACGACGCTCTACGCCGCGATCGCGGAGCTTCGGTCGCCCACGCGGAACATCATGACGTGCGAAGACCCTGTCGAGTACGACCTCGACGGCATCAGCCAATCGCAGGTGAACGAGAAGGTGGGCCTGACGTTCGCCAAGCAGTTACGCGCCACGTTGCGTCAAGACCCGGACATGATCCTGGTCGGCGAGATCCGCGACCAGGAGACCGTGCAGACGGCCATCCGCGCGGCGCTGACGGGACACATGTTGCTCAGCACCCTCCACTGCAACGACGCCCCGAGCGCGATTCCGCGGCTCCTGGACATGGGCGTCGACCCGTTCATGCTCAGCACGTCGCTGACGGGTGTGATTTCGCAACGGCTCACGCGCGTGCTGTGCTCGTCGTGCTCCGAAGAGCGCCACACCTCCGACGAGGAGCGTTCGCTGTTCACGAACTTCCTCGGCTATCCAGTGGAGACCGTGCGCGATCCTCGCGGGTGCCCCTATTGCGCCCACACGGGCTATCGCGGGCGTCAAGCGCTGCAGGAGATCCTGCCGGTGACGCGCGACGTGGCCCATGCGATCGCGAGCCGGGTCCCGATGGACACCGTGCGCGAATTGGCCGTCGCCAACGGGTACGAGCCGATGCAGCGCATGGCCTTGGAGATGGTCGCGTCGGGAGTCACGTCGCTCGAGGAGATCCGCCGCAAGGTGTCGTTCGATCTCGACTCGGAGATCCTCTCGATCGCCAACGCCGCCCCCATGCTGCGCGCCGCATAGCGGGTGGGGGTGCGAGGCATCCCCGTGGGATTTGGTGGGCGTGCTGAGACAGCAAGACTCACGCCCGTCCGGCGGGCGTGGCACCCGTTGACACGGCAAGACCCTGAGGTGCCACGCCCGCTTGACGGGCGTGCTGAGTGGAACCACCGATGGCATCCCCGCAGACGCTCCCCATTTGTGCCGGGTTCCCGTCACACCTGATACACGTGCGGGTGGGTCGCGCCACCCCCTTCGGAATATCTCCCGCGGAGGCTCTTATGCGAAGGGGAATCGGGTGTCTGTTGGTCTTGGCGATCGGGGCGTTGTTGCCCGCGTACGCGCCCACGACGCAGCCCGCGCTGACCGAGCAGTCCAAGCAGAGCTACCGCCTTGTCGTCGACGCGTTCGAGAAGCAGAAGTACACCATGGCCATGGCGCGTCTCGACGGGCTGCTGATGCCCCAGCCCGTTTCGGTGGGGATCGACATGGACACGATTCCCAAAGATGCCAAGGAGTTTGTCGAGGGGGTTCGACAAGGGATCGCCATCTGGACGCAGGCGTTGCCTGACAGTCCCTTCCGGTACTCGGCCTTCGGAGAAAACCCGATGCTGAGAATCCAGTTCGTCGACCGGGTCGAGGGCTCGGGAGACGTGCAGGGGATGATCAACGCACGCCGCGAATTCGCCTGGAACAGCCGCGAGTACAGCTCGAAGATCTCGGGGACGATCCTGATCGTTAGGCATACGAACGGTCGCTACCTCACCCGGGATGAGATCGCGGAAGTGACGGGGCACGAGCTGGGCCACCTGCTGGGCCTCGACGACGTCGAGGGGACGAGGGGGTTGATGGGGCCCTTCGTCGCGGGCCAGCCACGACCGTTCGTCGAGCAGGACGAGCTCGATGTGGTCACCGCCTTTCGCAGGACGATGCGCGAAAGAAGTGCGCAGATCCTCCAGCAGCAAAGCACGATGGTCCGGCGCCAAGACGCAAGGTCTCTGGGGACGACCGAGGAGTAAGAACCCACCGATTCCCGACTCCCGTCTCCCGTCTCCCAAGCAGTTGGCCTGTAAGCCGGATTCTGTGTTTGTGCGGCGATCTATCTTCGCGGCCAACCCGGAGAGTCGGCGAGCAGCGTCATCCTCTCCCTATTTGGCCTTGCTTCCAGCGGGGTTTGCCCGGCCGCCCGGTTGCCCGGTACGCCGGTGAGCTCTTACCTCACCATTTCACCCTTGCTCCGACAAGTCGGGGCGGTATGTTTCTGTGGCACTTTCCGTCGGGTCGCCCCGCCCCGGCTTGCGCCGGGCGCCGTGCTCTGTGAAGTCCGGACTTTCCTCCCCCCGAGCGAGTCGGGGAGCCGCCACCCGGCCAACTGCCGTTGCAGGATACCGGAAGGGACCGGGACTCGGGACTCGGGATTCGGGGCGCGAGGGGCCCGGAGGGCCCAACCGGGGCCTCGCTGCCCTGAGATTATTGAGACGCTACACTAGCGACGTGGCGATCTCCGCGCGGGTGGCGAATCTCGGACGCATGGCGTATCGGCCCTGCGCGGAACTTCAGGCGCATCTGCTGGAGCGGGTCGCTTCCGAAGAGGTCCCGGACACGCTCCTGTTCGTCGAACACGCGCCGGTGCTGACGCTCGGGGCGAACTTCCACGAGGAGAACCTGCTCCTGCCCCCCGAAGCGTATCGCGAGCGCGGGATCGCCGTGGAGAGGACGGACCGCGGGGGCGACGTGACCTACCACGGGCCCGACCAACTGGTGGCTTATCCCATCTTCAACCTCGCGCACTTCGGAAAGGATCTCCACCGATGGCTTCGCGAATTGGAGGAGGCGGTGATCGTTGCGCTCGCGTCTTTTGGATTGGAGGGAGAACGATTCCCTCCCCACACCGGCGTGTGGGTCGCGGGGAAGAAGGTCTGCGCGATCGGCATCAAGGTGCGCAAGTGGACGTCCATGCATGGCATCGCTCTGAACTGCAGCAACTCGCTCGAGCCGTTCGGCTTGATCGTGCCGTGCGGTATCGAGGGGCATGGGGTCACGAGCCTCACGGAGCTGCTGGGCCGAAAGGTGGGGATCGAGGAGGCTCTGCCCGTGGTCCAGGCCGCGTTCGGAAAGGTGTTCGGAGTGGAGTTTGAAGCGGTCGAAGGACCGCTCGCCCCTCCGGGGGAGAGGGGCGCCTGATGAGGCCCGCCCGGGTTCGCGGGTTGAAAGCCCACGCACCGAAGGGGCTGTTGGCGGCCACCCCCGGGTGGGCGGGAGTCGACGAAGCGGGCCGCGGCCCGTTGGCTGGGCCCGTCTACGCGGCAGCGGTGATCCTCCCGCAGGGGTTCGACTGCACCGGCATCGATGACTCCAAGGTCCTCGACCGAACCCAGCGCGAAGACCTGGCGCTGCGCATCCGATCGGAGGCGATGTGGAGCATCGCGGCCGCCGAACCCGACGAAGTCGACCGCCTCAACATCCTCCACGCCACCATGGCCGCGATGTTGCGGGCCGTGCAGGGGCTTGCGTCGCTTCCGAATGGGGTTTACGTGGACGGCAACCGCCTTCCGCCCGGGTTGCCGGTCCCTGGCGAGGCCGTGGTCGACGGCGACGCCACCCACGCGTGCATCGCGGCGGCGTCGATCCTCGCCAAGACCGCGCGCGACGATCGCATGCGCGAGTTGGCCCTGGACTACCCGGGATATGGGTTCGAGCGGCACTTCGGCTACTCGACGCCCGAGCACTTCGCGGCCCTCGAGGAGCTGGGGCCCTGCCCGATCCACCGACGCTCCTTCGCCCCCGTGCGCGCGAGCGAACAGTTGTGTCTGACCTTCGACGAGTAGGCGGGGAAGGAGAAGATCGGGCGGCCGAGTACCTGCTCGCGAAGGGTTACACCATCGTGACCCGGAACTTCCACTCGAAGCGAGGCGAAATCGATCTCGTCGCCCTCGACGGAGACCAGTTGGTCGTCGTCGAGGTGAAGCTCCGTCGCACAGGTGGCGAACCCGCCGAGCTGGCACTCGACCACACCAAGTCGCAGCGGCTCATGAACGCGGCGGAGGACTACCTTCGGTTCATCGAAGAGCCGACCCGAACCGTCCGCTACGATCTGATCGCGATCGACCGCAACGGCCTGCGCCACCACGAGAACGCGTTGTAGGGGGGGGCGTGCCCTCCCAAGGGGCTTAGCGGGGGGCGTCCTGCTTTGGCAGTTCTGACTGGGAGTAGTTGCCCATCAGCGCTCGGAGCCGTCCGATGCGCTCGCGAATCGGAGGGTGCGTGCTGAACATCGCGGCCATGCGCTCGGCGCCCCGCAGGGGGTTCACGATGTACATGTGTTGGGTGGCCCGGTTGGCGGCTTCGAGAGGATCGGGGTCGGCGGAGATCTTCTCGAGCGCCCGCGCGAGGCCTTCGGGGTAGCGCGTGAGCTCCGCGGCCGAGCTGTCCGCCAAATACTCGCGTTGGCGGCTGACCGCCAGCTCGAGCAGCTTCGCGAAGATCGGCGCAAGGATCGCAAGCACGATCGCCAGCACGAGGAAGATCGCGTTGGAGTTGTCGTTGTCGCGGCTGGACCGTCGGCCGCCGCCGTACCACATCGAGCGGCCGAACATGTCGGCGATCAGGGGAATGAGCCCCGCGGTGATCGCGATGACCGTCATGAACTTGATGTCGTAGTTGCGGATGTGCGACATCTCATGGGCCATGACCCCCTGCAACTCGTCTCGATCCAGCTTCTCGATCAAGCCCGTGGTGAAGCAGATGACGCCGTGCTGGGGGTCTTTACCGGTGGCAAACGCGTTGGGGGCGGAGTCTTCGATCACGTACAGCTTGGGTTTGGGGATGCCTGCCGCGATCGCCATCTCCTCGCACACGTTGTCGAGAATCCGGTCCTCATCGCGATTCGCCGGGCGCGCGCCGGAGATGGAGAGCAGGATGTCGGGCCCGCTGGTCCAGGCGACCAAGGTGGCGATGAGGCCCACGCCCGCCGCGATCGCGCCTCCCGCCCACCAGACGCGCGGGGCGTACACCCCCGCGATGGAAGCGCCCAACGCCGCCAGCAACACCACAAGCAAGAACCCCAAGAACAAGCTCGAGCGTTTGTTCGCGGCGATCTGTTCGTGCAGGGTGCGTTTCATGCGACGCTCTTCCTACGCGCGCAGCGTCGCCGAGGATGCGGGTGTTGCCCGCGGTAAGCCGCTTGGGATGCAGGGCGGCGAGCAAGCTCGCGCACTCCCCAAAGGACGAAGGACCAACAACGAAGAACCAAACCTACCGAACCTTTGCGCCTTCGGGGGTTTCCTTGTCGGGCTGCAGGAGAATCGCCCCTCCGTTTTCATCGACCGCCGCAAGCAGCATCCCTTGGCTCTCGGTCCCGCGCAACATCGCGGGCTTGAGGTTCGCCACCACCACGACTTGGCGGCCGATCAGGTCCAGCGGGTCGTAGTTCTTGCGGATGCCCGCGACGATCTGCCGGCGTTCGTCGCCGATCATCACCTGGAGCTTCAACAGCTTGTCGGCGCCCTCCAAAGGCTCGGCTTCGAGCACGCGGGCGATGCGGAACTGCACCTTTGCGAACTCCTCGATCGTGATCTGCTCGACGGGGGCTTCGGTCTTTTCCACCTTGGGAGTCTCCTGTTTGGGTTGGGCCGCGGGCTTGTCAGCCTCGAGGCGAGGGAAGATCGGCTCCGGTTGCCCCAGCGCCGTGCCGGGGGGAAGGGCTTCGTCGACGCCGATCACGTCCCACGCAAGGAGCGGCGCCACACCAAGCTGCGCCGCGATGGCGTCGGCGGTGGACGGGAGCATCGGACGGATGAGCCCCTCCGCGGCACGCAGGCACGCGAGCATCGAGCGCACCACGCCGGCCAGCGCCGGATCGTCGGCTTTGGCGAGGGCCCACGGGGCGCGGGTGTCGATGTATTTGTTCAGGAACCTAACGATTGAGAATGCGGCCTCCGATGCGCGGTCGATCCGATACGCGGCCATGGCCGACTCGAACCCGCTCTTGGCCGCGGCGATCGCTTCCGACGCCTCGGCTTCGAGCGGTGCGTCGGGCACCGCTCCTCCCACGAACTTGTGCGCCATGGCCAGCGAACGGTTGAGCGCGTTGCCCAGGTCGTTCGCCAGGTCCACGTTGTAGCGGCGGTCGAAGTCCTCGTACGTGAACATCGAGTCGTTCTCGTACGGCATCGTCGTGGCCATGTAGTGGCGCACGGCGTCGATCGCCACGTCCTCGGTGCACCCTGCCCGCCCCGCCAACTCCTGCGCGAGCTCCAAGGGGGCGACGACGTTGCCCTTGGACTTGGAGATCTTCTCGCCTCCCACGGTCATCCAACCGTGGCCCATCAGCACTTCGGGAAGGGGAAGTTCCAGGCCCATCAGCATCGCGGGCCACAGGGTCGCGTGAAACCGGGTGAGGATGTCCTTGCCCATCCACTGGACCTCGGCCGGCCACATGGTCTGCCACCCATCGCCGGGCCATCCCGTCGCGCTGATGTAGTTGATCAACGCGTCGAACCACACGTAGATCACCTTGGAATCGTCGCCGGGGACCGTGATGCCCCAGCCCTGGTTCGAGCGGGTGATGCACGTGTCGCGCAGCCCCTCGCGCATGAAGCCCAGCACCTCGTTGCGGCGCACCTCGGGTTGGATGAACGACGGATGCGCCTCAATGTGCGCGCGAAGCCGCTCCTCGAACGCGCTGAGCTTGAAGAAGTAGTTCTCCTCCTGCACCCAGCGCACCTCGTTCCCGTCCGGGCTCTTCCCGTCTACGAGGTCGGCCTCCTTGTAGAACGTCTCCGACGAAACGTCGTACCACCCCTCGTAGGTGCCCGGATAGATGTAACCCTTATCCCTCAGCCTCTTGAACACTTCGTGGACGGCGGCCACGTGACGAGGCTCGGTGGTGCGGATGAAGTCGTCGTACTCGATCTTCATGCCGGTCCAGATTCGGCGGAACTCCTGGCTGATCTCGTCCACGAAGCTCTGGGGGCTCTTTCCCACCTTCTGCGCGGCTTCCATCACCTTGAGTCCATTCTCGTCGGTGCCCGTCAGGAACGTCACCTCGCACCCTCGCATCTTTGCGTAGCGCGCCGAGACGTCGCTGGCGAAGGTCGTGAGCGCCGTACCGATGTGGGGAACGGAGTTCACGTAGTAGATCGGCGTGGTGATGAAGATCCGCTTGGGCATCGGAAGGGGAGTTTACCGGTTGCCCTGGGTTGGCCCGGCATTGGCACGGGATTTGCGCCGGGAAGGCCAAGCAATCGTGCGCAACGTGAAATCAACCAAAGGAATTTCGATGAAACCCTGGAGCAACAGAACAGGATGTTGGATGCTCGCCCTGGGACTCGCGGCCTCCGCGATGGCCCACCGGCCCGAACCGAACGCCTACCTCAACAGACCTGCGCATTCGACGGCGGAACTGGTTCAGCAGGCCAAGTCCGACCCCGCCGTGATGGATCGCTACATGCGCCATTACGGCATGTCGCGCCAGGAAGTGATCGAGTTGCTTTCCGGACTCCATCTGGCGGCGATGGCGCAGGACACACCGATGGCCGTGTACAACTGCAGCGAGCAGGACGGCGTCATCCGCTCCCGCCTGTTCGTGATCAAGAAGGGTTCTTGGGTTTTCGCGGATGCCTCGGGCCGTCCCGTCGTGAAGAAGACGTGCGGCAATCCGTTCTGGACGACCCCGCCGCCCGCGCCGGACGAAGTGCAAACGGCGACCCTGCCCGCGACCATTCGCCAGGATGAGCTGATGGCGTCGGTCGAGACCATGCCCGTCGCAGAACTGGTCGAGCCCGCCTTCGAGGTTCCCGAACCGCTCCCGTACGCGGTTGCCCCTCCAGTCGTGCCAGAAACCGAAGCGATTTTTGCGACCCACTCGCGCCGCACGCCGCTATGGCCCTTCATCGTCGGCGGCGTGGTTCTGGACCACCCCGGCGGTGGCGGTGGAAGGAGGCGTCGGAAGGTCATCACCGAGCCTCCCGTCCCCGGACCTGCGGGAGCCCTTGCGTTCGGCATACCCGCCCTGGCCGGAGCCCTTCGGCGCCGTCGGAGCAAGACCCCACGATTCTAATTGGGGAAGGGAATACCCCGGGGCCCTCGACTCTTTGGGTCGGGGCCTCTTTCTTTTTGCGACGCTACTTGAGGTGTTTGCCCCACCACCGGGTGATCTCCCCAAGGCGGTGAAGCCTCAGATCGGGCGGGCCTGAGCGGCTCATTCCGTGCGAGGTGGTGCTCGGATAGCGGACGAAGCGCGATTCGATACCCTCTTGCTGGAGAGCGGTGAACACCTGCTCGCTCTGTTCGATGTTGCACCGCAGATCGCCTTCGCTGTGGATGATGAGGGTCGGCGTCGTCACCCCTTCGAAGTAGGCGATCGGCGACTGCCTCCACAGCGGCGCGATCTTGTCCAACGAACTCCACGCCACGCCCCCGAAGTAACCGTCCTTGTTGAACGGGAAGTCGCTGCTTCCCGCCATGGAGACCATGTTCGAGACGCAACGGTCGGTGATGGCCGCGCGGAACTCCTTCGTGTGGCCGATCACCCAGTTGGTCATGTAACCGCCATAGCTGCCGCCCATGACGCCTATGCGGCCGGGGTGGATGTAGGGTTGGTGCTGCATCCATCGGGTGACGGTCTGGATGTCCTCCCAATCCTTGTTGCCCCAGTCGCCGCGAATCGCGGCGCAGTGGGCTTCGCCGTACCCCTTGGACCCGCGCGGATTGGAGAACACCACCACGTACCCCTCTGCGGCCAGCACCTGGAACTCGTGGAAGAAGGCCCATCCATACTGCGTGTGGGGTCCGCCGTGGATTTCGAGGACGGCGGGGTAGCGCTTGGGCGGCAGATAGCCGATCGGCTTCATGACCCACGCCTGCACCTTCACGTCGTCGGTGGAGTCGAGCCAAACCTCTTCGGGGACGCTCAGCTCGATCTCTTCGTAGAACGCCTGGTTGAGATCGGTCATGCGCTTGGGCCACTCGGGGCGCTCTTTCAGGTCGTAGAGGGCGACCTCGTCGAGGCTGGCCGCGTCGCCGAACGTGCAGGCGAGCCAGCGGCCGTCCTTCGAAACGTTGCCGGCACCGATGACGTGCCAACCCTTCGTGAGGAGCGTGACGCCGCCCTTCTCGGCGTCGATGAGCCCCACCTGCATCTCCCCCCGGGTTCCGATCGACGCCACCAGATGCTTGCCGTCGGGCAACCACTCGCAGCTAGCCGAGTGCGACGAGTCGCGCGTATCGCTGATCGTGGAGGCGGAGAGACAGAAGTCGTCGCCGGCGGTGAGGCACGTCGGGTCGCCTCCTTTGGCGTCGACGACGTAGAGTTTGGTGTTGCGCACGCCCCAGGGATCGTTTTCGTCGACGTCGCCCGCGTAGGCGATTCGCGTTCCGTCGGGCGACCAGCGCACGGAGCCCTTCTCGCCTTTGGGAAGTCCCTCCAGCATCCACGCCTGGCCCTTGAGGGACACCCGGTAAAGCTGATCGTTCGGCGGCTCGGCCATGGGCCGCTTGTTTGCGGAGTGCGCGACGATCAGCTCCGTAGAATCGGGAGACCAGTCGTACGAGTACATCCCGATCGGACACGCGTCGTAGAGCTTCTTCGTCTCCCCGCTCGCCACCTCCACCACGTAGATCGCGTGGCGTTGGGGTCCGAAATAGCCGTCGCCGTCGAGCCGGTACCAGATGTCCTCCATCACCCACGGGGGGGAGCTGAGCCCCTTCTCCTCGCGCTCCTTCTTCGCCTTCTCGGTTCGATCCGGTTCCTGCTCGCGGAACGTGAAGGCGATCTTCGTGCCGTCCGGCGACCAACGGATGCCCCCGATGGAGCCCTCGGGCAGCGACGTGAGTTTGCGCGCCTCGCCTCCGTGAATGGAGAGGAGGAAGATCTGGGCCGAAGGCTTTTCTCGCCCGCTCACGAAGGCGATCGCGTCGCCGTCCGGCGACCACCGTCCCGAACCGGCGCCGGCCTCCCCCTGCGTCCATTGGGCGACGTTGCCGTCCCGATCCACCGTGTAGAGGTTGGTGACGTACTTGTTGTTCTCGCCGACGTGCTTCTTGGCGAACAGCACGCGAGCGCCGTCTGGGCTGACTTGGGGGTCTCCGACGAACTGGATGCGTTGGAGGTCGTCGGCTCGAATAGGACGCTTGGGCATGGATGCCAGCATACCAAACGCCCCTTTTGCCGGAGCGGTTTGCGAAAAATCGCACGACGTTGTAGAATCGCAACGATGCAAGGAATCGGCTCTCGGATCCGTTCGCTGCGCGAGGCGCGCGAACCGCGGCTTCGCCAGGTGGACCTTGCCCGGTCGCTCGGGCTCACCAAGGACGAGATGTGGAACATCGAGAACGGGCGGACCGAGCCCTCTGCGCGACTTCTGGCAAAGATCGCGAAGGAGTTGGGCGTTTCGGTCGAGGAGTTGGCGCGGCCGGGAGCGCCGGCGGAGCCTGCCGGGAAGCAGGTCGAGGCGCCGAACGATCGCAATCGCGTCGTCGCAATCGTCGTATCGCGCTGGAACGAGTTCGTCACGCGCGAACTGCGCCACGGCGCCGAACAGGAGCTGGCGCGATCGGGATGCGCGGTCGAGGTGTTCGAGGTGCCGGGAGCGTGGGAGCTGCCGGTCGCCGTCGCCGCGCTGCTGCGCCGCGGGGCTCCACCGTCGGCCGTGGTGGCGTTGGGGTGCATCTTGCAGGGTGAGACGCCCCACGCGAGGCAGCTCGCCTCGGATGTGGCCTCGTCGCTGATGCGGCTGCAGGTGGAGCACGGCGTTCCCGTTGCGTGGGGCGTGCTGACGCCCGACACGCCTGAGCAGGCGATCGACCGCGCGGGCATGAAGCTCGGGAACAAGGGGCGCGAAGCGGCTCTGGCCGCGCTGGCCATGATCGACGTCTTGGCGGCCGCCGGGCGGTGATCGTTCGTTGATCGTTTGTCGATCAGCCATTGCGCCCATTGCGCCCTTTGCGTGAAACATCCCCCGCGCCTCCGCGCCTCTGCGTGAAACTCCCCCGCACCCCCCTGCGCCTCCGAGAGGTAGATTGCACCCGATGGCCGCTGCCGACCCGCTCTCCCTGTTGATCTTCGTCGTCGCGGGGGCGGCGGCGTCGGCGATCAACTCGGTCGCGGGGGGCGGATCCCTGGTCTCGTTTCCCGTCTTGGTGGCGATGGGTGTGCCGTCGCTGCCCGCCAACGCGACGAACTCCGTGGCGCTGTGGCCTGGCTCGCTTGCGGGCGCGTTGGGGTTTCGCAACCTGCTTCCCAAGACCGGGCATCACCTGCGCACCCTCGCGATCCCGACGTTCCTCGGGGCCTTGGTGGGCGCCCTGCTGCTCGTCAACACGGGCCAGAAGACGTTCGACCTGGCGGTCCCCGTGTTGATTTTGGGCGCCACCCTCCTGCTTGCCTTCCAACGGCGCATCAAGACGTGGGCGACCCGGACGTCGCTCCACATCCCGGTGGCCGGAGGCATGGCCATCCAGTTCTTCGTGGCGGTTTACGGAGGGTACTTCGGCGCGGGGATGGGCATCATGATGCTCGCGGCGTTCTCGCTCTTCGTGGAGGGGAACATCCACGAGCTGAACGCGATGAAGACGTGGCTGGGCCTGTTCATCAACTTCGCCGCCAGCGTTCTGCTGCTGCAACAGGGGCTGGTCGTGCTCGTGCCCGCTCTCGCCCTGACGGTGGGGTCTATCGGAGGGGGCTACTGGGCCGCGCGGGTGTCGCAGCGCGTCGATTCGGAGAAGCTGCGCGTCTGGATCGCGGCGTACGGGTTCGTGATGAGCGCCGTGTTCATCTGGCGAGCCCTGGGACGCTGATCGCCCATCGTTTGTCGGTTCTCGGCGGACCATACTCACGGCATGGCTGGATGGCGCGCGCACTGGATCTCGCCTGCCTACGACCCTCGTCTGGATGTGGGAGTGTTTGGCTTTCGGCGTCGGCTCCAAGTCACCGAGGTTCCCTCGACCCTGATCGCACGGGTCTCCGCCGACCAGCGCTACAAGCTGTTCGTCAACGGGGAGTTGGTGGTCTGGGGCCCGCAGCGCGGGGATCCCCAGCACTGGTTCTACGAAACCGTCGATCTGGCCCCGCACCTTCGTGCCGGGGAGAACTGGATCGCCGCGCTGGTTTGGAACTTCGGCTGGATGGCGCCCATGGCCCAGCACTCCGTCCGAACCGCGTTCGTCCTGGAGGCGGAGGGAGCATCGACCCCGGATGCCTGGGAGGTTCTGAAGCTCGGCAACTGGGACTTCGCGATGATGCACGATGGGGTCGGGGAGTTCTACATCGACGTGGGCCCCGGCGAAGCCGTGGACTTCCGAGGGGCGCCCTGGGGTTGGCGCACGGGCGGGGACTCGCCTCCTGCGGAGTGGCGGCCGGCCCATACCGTTTGCGCGGCCGAAGAGCGGGGCACCCCGGGCGGCGGAACGCCGTGGATGCTCGTCCCCCGCACGCTCCCCGCGATGCGATACGACGTATGCGAAACGGGTCCCCGGGTGCGAAGGGGGTTTCTTGGCGACGAGGGCGGTCCCGAGGAGGGTGCGCTCTCCCCACCTCTGGCCCTTCGGCCCGGCCAGCCGGTCGTGCTCGATTGGGGCGAATTGCTCTGCGCCTTCCCAAGGCTGACCCTCGAGGGACCCGAAGGCGCGGGGCTCACCGTGGCCTACGCCGAGGCGCCCTGGACGCCGGACGGCGCGAAGGGGAACCGGAACGAGGTTGCGGGGAAGGCCGTGCAGGGGATGCAGGATCGGTTCGTGCTCGACGGGACCCGCCGTACGCTCGAAACGCTCTGGTGGCGGACGTTTCGGTACGTGCGCTTGGAGGCGACGCAGACGCTGACGGTCCACGCGTTCGACGCCGTGGAGACCGGTTACCCCATTGCCGTGGACTCGTCCTTCGAGGCCGACGATCCGTGGGTCCAACCGATTTGGGAGGTGGCCGTGCGCACGGCCGAGCGTTGCGCGGGGGAGACGTACTTCGACTGCCCCTACTACGAGCAGCTTCAGTACGCGGGCGACACGCGCATCCAAGCCCTGATCGGCTACTACCTTGGACACGACCGCGCGCTCCAGCGCAATGCGGTGGACACCCTGGGCTGGTCGCAAATGGCCAACGGCCTCACGCAAAGTCGCTACCCCTCTCGACAGGTGCAGGTGATCCCCCCGTTTTCGGCGTGGTGGGTGCTGATGCTGTATGACCAGATGCTCTACGATCGGGTGGCGTACGACGTGGGGCGCCAGCGGCAAGCCGAGTGGGTGTTGGAATCGCTCGAGGCCCACTCCGACGCGCCCGACGCTCCGTTTTGGCACTTCGCCGACTGGGTTCCGGGCTGGCGGTGGGGCGAGCCGCCGCTGCGGGGACGCTCGCCCATCCACCGGCTCACCCGGGAGATGGCATGGCGAGGGTTGGGCGCGTTCATGGAGACGGCGCCGATGCCGCTGGATTTGGCCATCGAGACCGAGATGGCCGCGAGGGGTTTGGAGATGCCGTCGTTCGCTGCCGCGAATCCGCCATCCCCATCGCGCGAAGGCTTCGACGAGGAGCCGAGCGAACACGCCGAGGCGCTGTGGCGCGTCTGGCAGCGCATGGCAGGGCTCGAGCCCGACCCCTGGCCCGCCGAAGCCTTGGCGAAGGCGGGCGCGGCACGGTGCACCTATTACTTCTCCTACTACAAGCACCTCGCCATGCGCCCGATCGACTATCTGGCCGGGCTCGCGCCTTGGAAGGAGATGATCGAAGCGGGGTTGACGACGTTCGCCGAGAACCCGGAACCGACACGCAGCGATTGCCACGCCTGGTCGGCGCACCCGATCCTCGGGTTCTTCCAAATCGTGGCGGGCGTCGAAAGCGCGGCCCCAGGGTGGAAGGCCGCTCGCATCGAGCCCCACCCCGGCTCGCTCAGGCGGTTCGACGCGCGCATCGCCCATCCGGACGGGCTGCTTCGCGTGGCCTGGGAGAGCGAACGGCTGACGATCGACTCACCGGTCCCTTACGAACTGGTGTGGAGGGGTCGGCGTGAGAAGCGCCCCGCGGGCCAAGAGACCCTCTGAGGGCGGAGCGCATACGTCTCGCGGATCATCCTGGGGCGGTTCCCGGGGGAAGCTCCCCGAACACGACGGTCGCCCCCTGCTCCGCGGCTTGCAGCGCGCGGAGGTGGAGGAGACCCGGGTGCTCGGCGATCAAACGCGCCGAGTTGGCGAGGCTTCGCAGGGCGGCCTGCTCTCCTCGGGCGCGTTCCAGCGCGGCCTCGCCCTCCTTCCGGGCCAGCAGCACCTTGGCGAAGGCCCGCTTGAGATCGCCTGGGAACGTGATGTCGCGCACGTCGATGCTCCCCTCGAGCTCGAGGCCAAGCTCGGCAAAGCGCGGCCGGACCCGCTCGGCGATCTGGGTGCCGAGGGTTCCTCTGGCCGCGAGCATCTCGTCCGCCGTCGTGCCGGTCACCACCTCGCGGAGCGCCACCTGGACGACCGCGTGCATCGCCAGTTGCCAGCTCTCGTGCTCGAGGAGGGCGCGCACGGGGTCCGCGATGCGGAACGAAACGAACACGGAGACGCGCGCCGGCAGTCCGTCGACCCCTCACTCAGAGGACGTTCGAGGCTCGACCAAAGCACCAGGGGTGCCGCCCGAGGGTCCGCCTCGGTCAGAATAGGCGCGGACCATGTTCTTCACCAAGTATCCGCACCGCTCCAATTTCACTTTCGCGCGCGCGTACAAGAGCGGCTCTCGAAGACTGGAGGTGGGTCCGCACCGACTCGAGCTGCTCGTCGACTCGTATGCGGACGGCGTGCACCGCGTCCGCGTGCGCGGCCACGAGGGATGGTCCGAGAATCTGGTTGTCGACGCGCTGATGCCGCCCCCGGGGGCCCCGGGCGGCGCGACGCTGGACGTGGGCGCCGACGCCAGCCTCGTGCTCCGGGGAGAGGACGGCGCGCCCATCCTGTCCAGTGCTCCCGGGGCCGGCTTCGGAGTCTGTGGCGAGGTTTCGCTGTGGCAGTTCGAGGTGCCGCCTACCGCACGGTTTTTCGGGATGGGAGAGAAGACCTTTGGGCGGCTCGAACTGTCGGGGCTGCGCACGAAGTTCTGGAACACCGACGTGTGGGGCGATTTCCACTGGGCCCAGTGGACCGAGCATCCGGCCGACCCTCCCTATCTCTCGATCCCCTACCTTATCATTAGGGTTCCGAATGGTTTTGTCGGTTTGCTTCTGGCGAGCCCCTGGCCTGCGTTCATGGAGACGCCGGGCATCGACGAGGCGCCCGTCTTCGTCGAGTGGCAACGAACCGCGCCCACGCTGCTGATCGGCAACGAGGGAGGCGAACCGGACCTCTGGCTCCTGCACGACCCGACACTCAACGGCCTGACGCGTAAGCTGCAGCGGCTCGTCGGCACGACGCCGCTGCCGCCGCTCTGGGCGCTCGGCTACCACCAGTCGCGCTGGGGTTATGCGGGCCACAAGGACCTCCAGGGTCTCGATCGCGAGTTCACGCGGCACGAGATCCCTTGCGACGGGCTGTGGCTCGATATCGACTACATGAGGGGCTACCGCGTGTTCACGGTGGATCCGGCCCACTTCCCCAAGGGTGTGAAGGCCACCGCGGAGGCTCTCGCCAAGAAGGGCAGGAGGATCGTGGCGATCCTCGACCCCGGTGTGAAGCGCGAGAAGGGCTACGACGTATACGACGATGGGGTCGCCAAGGATCTGTTCTGCCACGGTCCCGAGGGATCGCCCTACGTGGGCATGGTGTGGCCCGGAGAGACCGTGTTTCCGGACTTCTCGCTTCCCGAGGCGCGCGCTTGGTGGTCCTCCCGGGTCGAGGCGTTCGCGCGCGAGGGGTTCGGCGGGGCTTGGCTGGACATGAACGACCCCTCCACCGGACCGGTCGATCCCCACGGCATGCGGTTCCAGAGGGGCCGCCTGCCGCATGCGGCGTTTCGCAACCTCTACGCGCTTGGCATGCAGAAGGCGAGCTACGAGGGATTCCTCGCCGCGCGCCCCCACGAGCGGCCGTTCCTCCTCACGCGCTCCGGCTTCGCCGGCACCAGCCGATACTCCGCCGCGTGGACGGGCGACAATCTGTCGAACGACTTCTACCTCGGAGTCTGCATCCCCACCAGCCTCAATTTGGCGCTGAGCGGTCTGCCGTTCAACGGACCGGACATCGGCGGGTTTGGCGACGACGCGTCGCCCCGGCTCATGTTGGACTGGGTCAAGGCGTGCTTCCTCTTTCCGTTCTTCCGCAACCACTCGGTGAAGGACTCCAAGCCCCAGGAGCCGTGGCGCTACCCGGGCGGGGTCGGCCGGGCGATCGCGCGCTACATCCGGCTGCGGTATCGGTTCTTGCCCTACCTGTACAACCTGTTCGCCGAGCAGGAGCTGTCGGGCGAGCCGATTCTGAGGCCCCTGGTGGCCGAATTCGACTCGCGGCCGGGCGTCGACCTTGCGGAGGTGGCCGACCAGTTTCTCGTGGGGCCGTACATTCTTCAGGCCCCTTTGCTCAAGAGGGCTCGGAACCGATGCGTGGTGCTTCCGGGCCGCACGTCATGGCTGGAGGCGAACACCGGCGCGTGGGTCAAACCGGGAACGCACGTGGCGAACCGGGCGCTGGCGTCCACTCCGTTGTATCTCCGCGAGGGTGCGATCGTCCCGATGGCGGGTTCGGAGGCGGCGGATCTGAAAGACGTCTGCTTCCTCGTGGCGGCTCGTGCGGACGGGCGCGGGGAGTCCGAGACGCGCTACCACGCGGATGACGGCATCTCGTTCGGGTATCGCGATGGGCAACGGTCGACCGTGTCGGTTCGGGCGAAGTGGAGGGCGGGCGTCCTGGATTTGACCGTGGAGACGTTGGCCTCCGGATATGGGGCGATCCGTTGGCGCTTTGCGGTCTTGGGATCGTTCGAGACGATTCGTGTGAACGGCGTTCGGGCAACGCCTTGCCCGGAGAGGCTGGAGCTGACTGGGCGGCCTCTGAGTGTTCAGATCGTGGGAGGGCCGTAGCGTGTTCACGGGACTCGTCGAAGCGGTGGGCGTGGTGCGGGCGTTCGACGGGAAGACCCTGCGCCTCGAGGTACCTCCCAACGAGGAGCCGTGGGCGTTGGGAGAGAGCGTCGCGGCCAACGGTTGCTGCCTGACCGTGGTGGAGTTCGCGGACGGGTTGGCGTTCGAACTCAGCGGCGAAACCCTCTCGCGTACGACGTTTGCGAGGCTGGGGGTTGGAAGACGCGTGAACATCGAGCGGGCGCTTCGGGTTGGAGACAGGCTGGGCGGCCATTTCGTGCAGGGGCACGTGGATGCCGTGGGCCGCGTGGTGGGACTCGAGCCGTCCGATGTGGGCTCGACCCTTCGCGTCGAGGTCCCCGCGGGCGGCGAGCGCTTCTTGATCGACAAGGGCTCGATCGCCGTGGACGGGGTGAGTCTGACGGTCGTGCGTCCCGAGGGCCGCACGTTCGAGGTGGCGCTGGTGCCCCACACCTTGGCCGCGACGAACCTCGGCGATCGGAAGCCGGGCGACGCCGTGCATCTCGAGTACGACGTGCTGGCCAAGCATGTGGCGAAGTTGCTGGAAGGTGGCGACCGCTAGGGGGGCGAGCGCGGGCCGGAGCGGCGACAAGTCGCCGCGATGCGGGGCGACGAGCAAGCTCGCGCACTCCCAGGCTAGGACAGCCAGAAGGCCAGGGACTTGCGGATGGCCTCGGTGGCGGCGCGGGCGATCCACTCGGCTCGCTTTCGGTTCTCGAGGCGAATGATCACGTCCTTGTCCGCCGGGTTGCCGGACATCTCGTCGCGTCGGGTCGTGCCGAAGAAAGGGCCTTTGGCAACGCCTTCGACCGCTTCGCGCCCGGCGACCCGCATCGTCCCTTCCTTCAGGTCCATCGCCCAAAGGCGCACGCGGACGCGGGTCTCGCTCGGAGGCTTCGCGCTGCTTCCCAGGATCGCGGTGGTTCCCAAGTTCTTCTGCGAGATGGACTCGAGGACCGGCAGGAGGACGACGTCGCAGTCGAGTTTTCTTCCGAGGGCGCCCAAGTGGGCCACGTCCCGCGTCCGAGGTTCGTCGGGGTCGAACTCCAACGCCTCGAGGGCCTGCGCGACGGCGTTCGGGGAGGCCCATTGATGGCCTTTCCCGGCAAAGCTCTTCCCAAGCACCTGGAGGAGTTGGCGACCGATTTCCGCGCGCACCCATGCGGGTTCGGCCTCGGCCAAACGCGGAGTATCGGTCGCGAAGGAGGGGGGTAGGAGTGCGATCTTCAGGCCCTGTGCCCCAGCCCAGGGGGCCATGCAGAGCATCACGAGCGTCGCGAGGAATGGGCGCATACCCTCTTGGACGCCGCCCATCCCGGGCGGGTTCTCACCGAGGGAGCTCCAGCTGCACCGAGCGGTGTCGCTGGAGCCCCACCGGGGTTCACGCCTTTCGGCGTCGTCGAAGCATCGCGGCCGCGCCGAGTCCGAGGGCGAGCATCGAAGCGGGTTCGGGAACAGCGGTCAGCTCCAAGGCGAGATTCGCGTTGGTGCCGCTGAAGTTGTATTTGCCCCAGGTGCCTCCAGCCGTGTTCTCGCGCCAGAAGAAGGTGGGATCGCTGTTTCCGACCGCGGGGGGATTCGCCGCATTGAACTGGAAGCCGACCCCGCCCGTGTTGCCACCGACGCGAGCAAGCTGGAACGTCACCGCCAACGAGTTCGGAACGGTGACGGGCGTGGCGACCGGCAGCGTGAAGTTCCAGGCGCCTTCTGCCAGCGCTCGGATCTGGTACGTGATGGGCGTTCCCAACACCGTTCCCGGTGCCCCGGCGGGGCCGTCAAGCTGGCGGAATCGCATGGTCATGTCGAAGTCGTAGGTGCCGAGCCCCGTGGCTTGGACCTGCATGATCGTTTTGACCTGGCTGATTTGACGAAGGGTCCCCGCGAGCGAGACTTCGTCGCCAAACTCCAAGGACGAATTGCTTCCCGAGGCCATGCGGTACGACGCGATGGTCATTCCCGTGATGTTCTGGTAAACGATCTGTTGGCCATGTGCGAGCGGCACCGTCGCGACGGCCAAAGCGATAAGAATCGATCTCTTCATAGTGCTCCTTTCAGGCGCCGCGCGGGTCGGCTTTCGACCGATTCGGCTCGAGCGCACTAGACTATGGAGAGGGAGAGGCTGGGAGTGGGGATGCGTTGCGCACAAAACCGCAATCTCCAACCTATACGGGGGCCAAATCTGGCAAGAATACTGGCCGAATAGGGGGATCACGCCCGTCGAGCCGGCGTGGCACCCGATGCGTGCTGATCGGTGAAACCTTCCGGCTCTAGTAGTGCCAGTCCACGTTCAGCGCTTTCTTGGCGTGCTTCTCGATGAACTCGCGCCGGGGCTCGACCTTCTCGCCCATGAGCCGGCTGAACATCATCTCGATCTCGGTTTGGAACTCGGGGTCGAGCTTGACCTGCACCAGGCGGCGGTTCTCGGGGGTCATCGTCGTGGTTTCCAGATCCTCGACGTTCATTTCGCCCAAGCCCTTGAAGCGCGTGATCTGGTAGTTCTTCTTCTTGATCCCCTTGGTGATCTCCTCGAGTTGGGCGTCGTCGAGCGCGTAGTGGCGCTCGTTGTTGCCCACTTTGACCACGTAGAGGGGCGGCTGGGCGAGGTAGATGTGTCCCCTGGCGATCAAGGGCTTCATGTATCGGTAGAAGAACGTCAGCAGCAGGGTGCGGATGTGCTCGCCGTCGACGTCGGCGTCCGTCATGATGATGATCTTGTGGTAGCGGAGCTTGTCGATGTCGAAGCTGACCTCGCGGTCGCGGCCCCCGCCATTCGTCGGGGCGCCGTTGGGCTCGGCGCCCTCCTCCACATCCTCCTCGGAGGTCCGGCCCAGGGTCAGATCGATGCCGACGCCCAGCGCGGCGATGAGCGACTTGATCTCTTCGTTGTCGAGGGCCTTGTCGATGCGCGCCCGCTCGACGTTGAGGATCTTGCCCCGAAGCGGCAGCACCGCTTGCGTCAGGCGGTCCCGTGCGCCCTTGGCGGACCCGCCGGCGGAATCCCCTTCGACGAGGAAGATCTCGCACTTGGAGGCGTCCTTGCTTTGGCAGTCGGTCAGTTTGCCGGGCAGGCCGAACGTGTCCATCACCGACGAGCGCTTCACGGCTTCCGCGGCCTTGCGTGCCGCTTCGCGGGCGCGTTGGGCGATGATCGACTTCTCGACGATGCGCCGGCCGACTGCGGGGTTCTCCTCGAAGAACGTCGTGAGGCCGTCGCCCACCAGCGAGTTGGTGAGCCCTTGGATCTCGGGCGTGACGAGTTTGACCTTGTCCTGGCTGTTGTAGCTCGGATTCTCGAGGCGGATCGAGATGACTGCGGTGAGGCCGTCCGAGACGTCGTCCGAGGAGAAGTTGTTGTCCTTCTCCTTCAGGAAGTTCATCTTGCGCGCGTACGAGTTCACCACGCGCGTGAGCGCCGCGTTGAAACCGGAGACGTGCGTTCCGCCGTCGGGCTGGTGGATGTTGTTCGAGAACGCGAGGATGGTCTCGCTGTACCCGTCGTGGTACTGGAGCGCCACTTCGATCTCGGTCGTCTCCTTCTCCCGTTTGAAGTAGATCACGGGGTGGAGCGTCGTCTTGCCGTCGTTGAGATCCTCCACGAGTTGCGGGATGCCGCGCTCGTAGTGGAAGACCTCGCTCTCGTCGGGGTCGTTCTCGACGATGAACTCGAACTTGACCTGGGGGTTCAGGTAGGCAAGCTCGCGAAGGCGGGTCTTGAAGATGTGCAGGTCGTAGGTCGTTTCGGTCAGGACCGTGTCGTCGGCAAGCCAGTGCGTGTACGTGCCCGTCGACTGGCCCTTGGCGTCGCGGATGACCTTGACGTCCTCGATCGGGATGCCCTTTTCGTAGCGCTGGTAGTACACCTTGCCGTCGCGGACGACTTCGACTTCGCACCACTTGGAGAGCGCGTTGGTGCAGCTCACACCGACGCCGTGGAGGCCGCCGGACGTTTTGTAGCCGCCGCCGCCGAACTTGCCCCCCGCGTGGAGGACGGTCATCACGACCTCGAGCGCGCTCTTGCCGTACTTGGTGTGCATGTCCACGGGGATGCCGCGCCCGTTGTCGCGCACCGAGACGGAGTTGTCCGCGTGGATCGTCGTGACGATGTTGTCGCAGTGCCCGGCGAGGGCCTCGTCCACGGAGTTGTCGAGAGCCTCCTTGTACATCTGGTGGAGGCCCTTCTTGCCGTTGTCGCCAACGTACATGCCGGGGCGACGCCGCACGGCCTCGAGCCCTTCCAGGATCTGGATCTGTTCCGCGGTGTAGTCGCCCTTGTGCGCAGGCTTCTTCTTCGTGGACGGGGCTTCTTGCAGATTTTCGGGTTCTTCCGGAGAGGGCATGGCTGGCTCGATTCATCCTTGCGCGATAGCGCCTCGGGAGGCGCATTCTAACGACTCCAACCTTGCAATTCTACCCGAAGAAGGGGGGCGATTTAGGTTCAAAGGAAGGGTCGTTCGGCCTTTGGGCGGCGGCTTTCCCCGCATAATGGGTGCATGGGATTCTATGCGGCCGTCGTCCGACCGCTGCTGTTCCTGCTGCCTCCCGAGACGGCGCATCGACTTGGGATGGCGGTGATCGCCCGCGGTTGGCTGCGGGCGCCCTCCTTCGCCGACCCGATCCTCGAACAGGAGTTGTTCGGCGTCAAGTTCGCGAACCCGTTGGGCCTGGCCGCGGGATTCGACAAGAACGCGGAGGCGGTGGCGCACTGGGGCGCGTTGGGGTTTGGGTTCGCGGAGGTGGGGACGATCACCTACCGCGCCCAGCCGGGAAACCCCCGGCCCCGGCTCTTTCGGCTCCCTGCGGATCGCGCGCTGATCAACCGGATGGGGTTCAACAACGAGGGCGCGCGCGCCATCGCCACCCGTCTTGCCGCCGCCCGCCCTGCCCTCCCGATCGGCGTGAATCTGGGCAAGTCCAAGGACACGCCTTTGGAGGCGGCGTTCCAGGACTACTCGGAGAGCTTCAAACTCCTTCGGAAGTTGGGGGCGTACTTCGTCGTGAACGTGTCGTCGCCGAACACGCAGGGCCTGCGAACCCTTCAGGAGAAGGGTCCGCTGCTTGAGATCGTCCACGCCCTGCGGGAGGTCGACGCCGAGCGCCCGCTGTTCGTCAAAGTGGCGCCCGACTTGGAATCCGAGGCGCTCGACGAGGTGGTCGGTGTGGTGCACGAGGCGAAGCTCACGGGCATCATCGCCACCAACACGACGGTCCGCCGCGAGGGTCTGGCCACCTCGATCGACGAGGAGGGCGGACTGTCCGGCGAGCCACTGCGCCGCCGCTCCAACGAGGTGCTCGGGCACCTGTTCCAAAGCTGCGACCGGTCCGTGGTGCTGATCGGCGTCGGGGGCATCTTCGACGGCCTGGACCTCTACGAGAAGATCGCGCGCGGCGCGCACCTGTGCCAGGTGTACACCGGCTGGATCTACGGCGGCCCGGGCATGGCGCCCGCGGCCCTGCGGACCCTCGTGGACCTCATGCGCCGGGACGGCGTCGCCTCGCTGGCCGACCTGCGGGGAACCCGAGCCTAAGGGGCTGGTTGTTGGTCCCTCGTCCTTGGTCCTTCGACCCGTATTCCTACCGCCTGGTAGAAACACCAGAAACCCAGTAAAATTACCAGGGTCTCCAGCAATCCTACCGGGAATAAGGCCTTCGAATCGACAGATTGTGACACGGGGCGGCCGGCACGGGCCAAAGCCCAGTGCTGGCGAATCACGGAGGAAGGAACATGTCTTTTCGGGTGAACACGAATATCGTGGCCATGAACGCCCTGAGAAATCTGGGTGTGAGCGGCACGGAACTCGGACAATCGATCAATCGCCTCTCGACGGGGCTTCGCATCAACTCGGCAGCGGACGATCCCGCGGGTCTGATCGCGTCGGAGATCTTCCGCGCCCAGATCGGCGGCCTCGACCAGGCCATCAAGAACAACCAGGACGCGGTGAACTACGCCAAGACGGCGGAGGGCGCCCTCGACGAGGTCAACCGGCTCCTGCGCGACGCTCGGGCTCTGGCCGTGGCGTCGGCCAACACCGGAACGCTGACCGAGGCTCAGGCCCAGGCGAACCAGAACCAACTCATCTCGATCGCGGACTCGATTTCGCGCATCGCGAATCAGACGCAGTTCGGCACCAAGCGCTTGCTGGACGGCAGCGCGGGAGTCGTCGCGTCGATCACCGACGGCGCCAACGTCGCGGGCATCAGCTTCACCGGCAACTTCAACGGTGCGGCCATCACGACCAACTCGATCGTGACCATGCAGGTCACCACCGCCGCCACCAAGGCGACGGTCACCGGCACGCGCACCTTCGCAGCGGCTACGACCACGGTCAACGCCGGCAGCTTCACGATCAACGGGCTCACATTCTCCACGTCGAACACCGACACGATCTCGGATGTGGTTGCGCGGATCAACAACTCCTCGTCCTCCACCGGCGTCAGCGCCAGTTGGACGGCGGGCGCGGGCGTCGTGCTCACGCAGGGCAACTATGGCTCGAACGCCCGTGTGGACTTCTCGGACAGCACCGGCGTGCTCCTGAGCGCTGCGGGAACGCTGGCGAGCGTCGGCACGGACTCGGTCGCCTCGGTGATCATCGACTCGAACGGCGCGACGGCGGGCGGCCTCGCCACCGTCACCTTCGACAAGGGCAAGGGGCTCGTGCTGCGAGACTCCACGGGCAACGCGCTGACCTTGACGGAGAACGGCAACCTGACGAGTGCCCTGACGGCCATCGCCCAGCTCACGGTCGGTTCCGCTCAGTTCCAAATCGGCGCCAACGTGGGCCAAACGATCAACCTGGCGCTGGGGAACTTCTCCGCCGCGCAGCTTGGTGGGACCGCGGTGTCGGGCAAGAACATGAGCAACCTCGATCTCACCAGCGCGACGGGGGCGAACGAAGCGCTGCAGGTCATCGACGCCGCCATCACGCAGGTCTCCGAGTCGCGGGGTGCGATCGGTTCGTTCCAGCGAAACGCTATCGACTCGAACATTCGGTCGCTGGGCATCGCCAAGGAGAACCTCGCCGCTTCGGAATCCCAGATGCGCGACACGGACGTCGCCGCGGAGATGACGAACTTTACACGGCTGCAGATTCTGCAGCAGGCCGGTATGGCCGTGCTGGCGCAAGCCAACTCGGCTCCACAAGCCGTGCTAGCGCTACTTCGGTAGCTCCGTTCACAATCAAAATCGAGGTCGTCGGACCAACCGCCCCGGCGGCCTCTTTTTTCCCGTCCCGGCTCCGCTACTGCGGAACGCGGGGCGCGCGTTTGCGTTTCGGCGCCTCGACGGCGGTTTGCTGGGCGAAGAGGTCGTACGGCTCGGCCGCGGTCACGACCGCCGGCACGAACGAACCGGGCGCGTGGACGCCTTCCACGAACACCAGGCCGTCGATCTCGGGCGCGTCGCGGTGCGAGCGGCCGATCGACCACCCCTCGCGCACGTCCTCGACCAGCACGCGCAACGTCCGACCGACCCACTCCTCGTTCTTGGCGAGCGACACGGCTTGCTGGCAGCGCATCAATCGATCGTATCGCGCTCGTCGCGTCCGGAAGGGAACCTGGCCAGGCAAATCGTGGGCGGGCGTCCCGGGCTCGCGGCTGAACACGAACGCTCCCACCCGGTCCATGCGCGCGTCCTCGACGAACTGGAGCAAGGCCGCGAACTCCTCCTCCGTTTCGCCGGGGAATCCGACGATGAACGTGGTCCGCACCGCGACGTCGGGCATGGCCCCCCGAAGCTTCTCCACCAATCCCAGGTAGCGCTTGCCGTCCCAGGGCCGCTTCATGCGCCGAAGGGTCTCCGGGTGGACGTGCTGCAGCGGGATGTCGATGTACGGCACGACTTTGTCGAGGGTGGCCATGGCCTCGATGACCTCGTCGGTCAGGCGGTTGGGATAGAAGTAGAGGATCCGGATCCACTCGAGGCCCTCGATCGCGTTCAACTCCCGCAGCAGCTTCGGCAGGGTGAAGGCACGGTACAGGTCGTACCCGTACTGCGTCACGTCCTGCGCGATCAGGTTGATCTCCTTCGCGCCGCTTTTCACCAGGTGCCGGGCCTCGGCGACCACCCGCTCGAGGGGCTTGCTCACGTGCCGGCCGCGGAAGCTCGGAATCGTGCAGAACGTGCATTTGTGGTCGCACCCCTCGCTGACTTTGAGATACGCGGACCATGGGCTCCCCGCCCGGACCCGGGTCGGCACGTTCGCCCATCGGTGGTGCGGCGGTGAAACGTCGAGGAGGGCCTCGCTCGAACGCAGGGTGTGGCCCACGATCTCGTCGAAACGGCCCATATGGCCCACGCCCACGTAGGCGTCCGCCCCCGGGGCCAGCTCGCGCAGTTCGGCCCCCATGCGTTGGCTGAGGCAGCCGGCGACGATGACCTTCGACGTGAGGCCCCGCCTCTTCTGATCCACCGCCTCGCGAATCGCCTCGATGCTCTCCTGTTTGCTCGACTCGAGGAACCCGCACGTATTGATCACGGTGACGTCGGAGCGATCCGCCGATCCGTCCACGCGGTAGCCCGCCTCGAGGAGCACCCCGGCGATCTCCTCGCTGTCGACGTCGTTCTTCGCGCACCCGAGAGTGACGATGCGCACGTTCGCGGAGTCGGGGGACATGGGGGGATTATGGCCGCTGGGGCTAGTTGAGGTCCCAACCGTAGTTGCCGGGGCTGGTGATCTTGCCTTCCCAATCGTTGCGGATCTGGCAACCTGCGGCGAGTTGGGTCGGCGTGAGCGATCGGGCGCTGCCATCGACGCGCGCGATGTTCATGTGGCCTCGGTGCCACGGCCACGCGCCTCCAAATTGCTGCCCCGAATAGGGTGAGTTGACCTTCCAACCGTAGTTCGGCGTAAAGATCTCGCTCGTGGGGTCGATGCGGAACGTGTCGACAATCTGGCCGCTCCGCTCGACGAATCGGCAAGGCGGCACCACCAGGTAGTTTCCGCCGCCGAACGGCACCCCGTGCGCGTCTCGATCCCAGACGGAATCCACGAACATCACGGTGTTGCTCGGGTTGCCCACCATCGACGCCAAGCGCGGGAATGCGGCCCAATGGCCGCCAAGCGGCCGCATGATGGGCGAGAGATACAGGTAGTTGTAGCCGATGTTCGAACGTTGGGATGCCGAGTAGTAACGGGACTCCGTGTCGCCCGGGACCAGGTCCTGGTCGAAGGTCGCCTCGATGTGGTCCCGAACTCCCGTGTCCGCAGGGCATCGGAACAGCGCGAAGCTGCGCTCGTAGGGGAGCAGGAGCTGCACCCAGGTGCGGTCGTTCCGGGAGTTGGCCAGCGTGTTGGGGCGGTAGTTCGCGGGCATGAAGCGATCGTCGTAGTCGGAAATGTAGAGGGTCGCCGCAAGGGTCGTCTGCCGGAAATTGGAGAGGCACACGGCCCGTTGGGCAGAGGCGCGCACACCCTGGAAGACAGGGAAAAGAATCCCGGCCAAGATCACCAGAATGGCAAGAACCACCAGGAGCTCGGCAAGGGTAAATCCACGGGTGCGCCTAAACACGGGTCGCTCCACTACCACAGATTATATCAACTCTAGCGCGCGATCCCAAACATAGACTTCCACCGAGCCGATCGAGCGGAATCCCAGCTTCGCGTACCAGCTCTCCAAAACGCCGTCGCATTGAAGGGTCACCCACTCCTTTTCAGACGCCGTGGAGAGCGCCCACTGCACCACGGCGCCGCCCCATCCCCGGCCCCGACGATCCCTGCGGACGCACAGGTTGTACAGGCCCACCATGCCCTCGCTCCGGCTCAACATCGCCGCCGCAACGGTCTCTCCAGCCTCGTCGAAACAGTGAAGCTCCAACTCCTCCGCGGCCGCGGTGGCTCGCCGCACGGCGTCGCGCGAAGGGCCGTCCGACCGCCCAAAGAACTCGCGCATCATGAACCCCGCCGTCTCATCGCGATCGCTGGGCGATCGGACCTCGGAGGGGACGATTCCACTCGCCGCCGCTCCCCCTCGCCCGATCATCTGGCGCAGGCGGTAAGCGTTGCGAAACCCTTCGCGCTCGAGCTGGGCTCCAAGGTCGGGCGGTCTGTCCGTCGGGCACGCGTAGATGTTGAACTGCGGTCGTGCGCTCGCGATTTCCGCCAGACGGGCCGGGTCCGAGGGGCCAAGGTTCAGGCCGACGGCGAAGTTGCACACGGGGTGCGGGGTCGGACCCAGGCAACCTCCAAAACCCGACTCCTCGAAGACCGTCGAACCCTCGGAGGACTTGCCGAGCGCCAAGTAGGTCGTCGCCAAATTGAGCGAGGCCAGTTTTGCCAGCGAGGCGACTACAGAATCGTGCTCCAAAATGCTCCCAGCGAAATCCCCGACGGCTTCGCGACGAAACCCACGGCAAACCCGTTGCTGATCGTGTGCCCGAGAAAGACCTCGGCGCCTTTGGGCGTCACCAAGAAGGTGGCGAAGCCCTCCGCCTTGGGGCTCGTGCGCCACAGATCGATCCCGGCGGCCACCTGGAGGCCGCGCGCGGAGTTCATCTCGACGCCGATCCGCAGCGTGGGGGCGTAGATTCGCTCGGGCGCGGAGAACGGCCGCCCCTCCAACGCCGCCCCTTCGAACTCCGCCACCAGACGGAGGATCTTCCTTTGAACGAACACTCCGCCGTAGTGCCCGGTGTCCACCCAGAGAATCTGCGAACCGGGAAGCGCCGCCCGAAGTTTCTCGGTGTCGGCGGGCGGGATCACCGAGTCGTACCGCGCGCCGACGAGGAACACGGGTGCCGGACGCCTCTCGGAAAGATAGGTGAGCGGCTCGATCGAACTCAACTCGTCGCGCAAGGACCCCTCCAGGTAGCCCGCGCCGCGCAGCACCTCGCGCTGCTGGACGACTCGCGAACTGTGCCAGAGGATGTGCGCCAGGTCGGCTCCTCCGAGAACGAAGCTCGCCGCCGCGAAGCGGGGCTCGACCGCGTAGGCCGTGGCGCCCACGATCGCGCCCAGGCTCGTGCCCGCAAGACCGATCTTGTTCGTGTCGAACTCGGGCCGCGAAGCGATCCAGTCCACCGTGCGCCGCACGTCCAGCACCGACTGCTCCATCGTCCGCCGCATCTTGGGAGGGTCGGGCTCGATGGCGTACTGCCCCGAAGTCGCTCCGGGAGGCGTCCTCGACAGGTGGTAGGGCAACGTCACCAGGACCGCCGCGACGCCGCGGCTGTTTAGCTCCTGCGCGAGCGCGACGTCGACGCGCTGATCCGAGGCGCCCCAGTAGTGGAGGACGACCACGACCGGCATCGGCCCCTCCGTTCCCTGGGGAAGGAGCGCGCGGATCGGCACCCGGTTGTTGACCGGATAGGGCGTCGCCACGGGGCTGGGGAACTCGATCGCGTACTCGACCGTGGTTTCGGTCTCGGAGAGCCTCCGCCAATCGCCAAAAGCGATCTTGGGGGGCGCGATGCGCAAATCCATCCCATCGCCCGGCGACGCGTACGCGCAACCGACGACCAGAATCGCTCCCACCCAGGCGAGGACGCGCGCTTTCACGCGACCGCTTTCGACACCGAGGGGGACTCTCCTGCGGCGCTTGACTTTTCGTTCCTGCAACCTGCGACCCCCCGGTAGACTGGCGCGAGCATGATCCCGATCCGCGACAACCAGATCAACACGCGCGTGCCGCTGGTGACGTGGACCTTGATCGCGTTGAACTGCGTGGTTTACTTCTGGGATCGGCAGGGACACCTGACCGGGCCGAGCGTGGTGTTCGCCGGGTTGGCCATGCGTCCCGCCGTCGTGGTCGCGGGGTTGACGGGCGGGGGCGACCAGTTCTCCCTGGTGACGCTCTTCACGTCCATGTTCCTCCACGGCGGGTTGATGCATCTCGTCGGTAACCTCCTGTTTCTAATGGCGTTCGGCAACAGCGTCGAGAACGCGTTGGGGCCGATGCGCTACGCGTTGTACTATCTCGCCTGGGGACTGGTCGCAGGCATCGCCCACATCTACGTCGATCCGTCCTCGCCGATCCCGACGGTCGGGGCTTCGGGCGCGATCGGGGGAGTGTTGGGAGCGTATCTGCTCCTCTTTCCGGGAAACAAGGTGGAAGTCTACATCCCGTTGCTGGCGTTCATCACGGTCGTGTTCAGCGCATGGGTGCTGCTCGGGGTTTGGTTCCTTTGGCAGATCTTCATCCCCCAAGAGGGCGTGGCGAACTGGGCCCACGTGGGCGGCTTCCTCGCCGGCATGGCAACGGTGCTGGTGATGGGCGGGCGCGAGCGCGTGTTGCGGGGTCGGATGTTGGAGTTGGACCATGAGTTTGGGGAGTAGTGTGCCTCGGTGGGTCTGGGGTTGCGCAGCCCTCGCCGCCCTCGCGAGCCTTGCCTCGATCGGCTATCGCTACCGCGCCGAACAACGCAACCGGGCCGTCACGATCGTGGCGGAGGCGGAGACCATCCAAGAGCTGGGCGCCGCGGTCGACCTGCCGCTGAACGCGTCCTTGTACAGCCTGAAACAAGAGGGTCTGGGCGGAGTCGTGATCTCCGAGCAGTTCGTCTCGGATCTCCTTCTGGTGGGCTCCGTGACGATGACGTCCGGCGAGAACCCGGGAAGCCCCTACCTGGTCACCCTCCAAGGCCCCGCGTCGACCCTGGACCGGGTCGAGCGCGGCGTCGTGGTCCGGTTTGGAGAGGGCGCGGCGATGCGGGCCGCGCCGGACCGCCTCATCGTGCACCGCGTGGCGCCCATGACCGTGCGCAATCTCGCGATCGGGCTGAACCCCTACGTGGCCCAAGCGGTGCGCGACGCGGGGCTTGCGATCGTCGCGCGCGCGTCCAACCCCGCCGGCGCCGGCGCCGAGACCGTGCGCGAAACCGTGCGATGGATGAAGGAGCTGGGTGCCAGCTACTTCCTGCCGCAGGGGGAGCAGGTGTTGGGGCGGCGGGACAACCTGGACGTGCTCGAGGAAACCCTAGCCCAAACGGGCATCCGCTACTGCACGCCCGAGTTCGTGAAGATCGGCGGCGATGCGAACGTCGTGGCGGCGGCCCCGGAGAACGTGGTGCGCCTCCACTCCGCGCAAGCGGCCGAACTTGACAAACTCCCCCTCTCCGAGGCCGTCGACCGCTACGTGCGCGCCGCCCGCGAGCGCAACATGCGCATGCTCCTGCTGCGCCCCCTCACCTACTCTGCGCAGCAGCCGATTCGTTCGTTTGGCGACTTCATGGCCGCGATCGGGGTCGACCTTCGGAAGCAGGGCGGCGACCTCGGCGTCTCGCGCCCGTTCGAGGAGCCCGCGCCACCCCGTCCGTTGCTCTGGCTGATCGGGCTGGCCGTCGCTCCGGTGGCCATGTGGGTCGGGACGCTGTTCGTCTCCGATCCTCGCGGGCGGAAGGTCGGATACGTGGTCCTCGGGTTGTTGGGGATCGCGTGTTGGGTGGACGCGGGGCGCTCGTGGATGGCGCTCGTCGGAGCCGTGACGTTCCCGACGCTCGCGTACGCCGCGATGCTTTCCCGCCAGTCGAAGAGCTGGGTGGTCGAGTACCTGGCGATGACCGCGACGAGCCTCGTCGGCGGCCTCGTCGTGGCCGGCATGCTCAACGGGCTGCCCTACCTCGTGCGCGCGGACCAGTTCTCCGGCGTCAAGGCCGCCCACTTCCTGCCGATCGGCCTGATCGGTTGGCTGTTGTTCCGCAAGCTCGCCGATCCGAAGGAGGCGCTCGGGGGCACCATCCGCTGGAGCCAGGCCCTGTTGACGCTTGCGGCTCTGGCGGCGCTCGCGCTGATGGCGACCCGTACCGGCAACGACAATCCGGCCGCGGTGAGCGGCTTGGAGATCAAGTTCCGGAGCGTGCTGGACGCCCTGTTGTTCGTGCGGCCGCGCACGAAGGAGTTCCTGGTCGGCCACCCCCTTTTGATCCTCGGACTCGCGCTCTGGATCCGGGAGCGCGCGGCTGGGGCGAAGGGGAATGCGGCCGGTTGGGCCGCCGTGGCCCTGGTGGCGGGTTCGATCGGCCAGACCAGCGTTGTGAACACGTTGTGCCACCTCCATACGCCCGTGGCGCTGAGCTTGGCCCGCATCGGGGTGGGCTTCCTGGCGGGCGGTATACTCGGCGCGATTCTATGGGCGCTCGTGGCGCGGGTCTTCACGCGCCCAGGGAGCTAATGTGGCGCACCTCCTCCTAGCCGGGTACCTGGGTTGCGGCAATCTGGGCGACGACGCGATGATGCTCGGTTTCCTCCACGGACTGGGCGGGGGCCACGACGTCACGGTGTTGAGCGGGAACCCCGAGGAGACCTTCCGACTGTACGGATTGCCCTCCGTCCCGCGCCGGGACATGGGCGCCGTCAAGCAGGCGATCTACACGTGCGATGCGCTCGTGTTTCCCGGAGGCAGCGTGTTCCAAGATGTCACCAGCCTCAAGAGCGTCGGCTACTACTCGCAGCTTGTGCGCCTGGCCAAGGCGGCCAAGAAGCCCGTGGCCATGGTCGGCCAGGGCGTCGGGCCGCTGAACCGCTACTTCGGCAAGCAGATGGCGGTCGGCGCGTTCAACGCCGCGGATGCGATCGTCGTGCGCGACCCGGGCTCGGCGGCGCTCCTACGGCAGTTGGGAGTGAAGACGCCCGTGCGGGTGGCGGCGGACCCCGTGTTCCTGCTTCCCAAACCGGCCGAGCGGGAGGACCAGACGAGCTTCCAGGTCGGGGAGATGCGCACCGTCGGGCTGGCCCCGCGCCCCCTGGGCAAGCGAACGAAGGACGTCGCGCAGCTTTTCGCCGATCTCGCGCGCCTGCTCTTCCAGGGGAACTTCATGCCGGTGCTGATCGAGATGGACCGCGAGGAGGACGGGGACCTCATCCTGCAGATCAACAAGCTGCAGGGCGGCAAGGTGCCCGACCTGCGCAAGGTGCAGACGCCGATGCAGTTGCAGCAACGCATCGCCCGGATGGACTCGGTGATCGCCATGCGCCTCCACGCGGGGGTGCTCGCCACCACGGTGGGCGTTCCGCCGTTCATGGTTTCCTACGACCCCAAAGTCACGGCTTTCGCCAACCTTCTGGACGTGGCCACGGCGCCTTCGATCGAAGGGTTGACCGCGCAACGCCTGTATGAGAACTTCGTGATGTTCGCGAAGGAGCGGGAGCGCGTGCTCAAGGTATTGGAGCGGCGCACGGGCGAACTACGCAAGCAGGCGGAACTGAACGTCGAAGCGGTCGTCGAGTGTCTAAGAGGAGCGCCGGGTTCGTAACCGCGCGTGCTCGGCCTGTCATGAATCGGTTTCGCTGGTTGCTACTGGGGTGTTGCGTCGGTTGGGCGGCGTCTGCCCCCGCGCAGCTCACCCCGTGGGCGCGCCGCGAGATCTTCGATCGAATCCAGATTACGGGCCAGCGGCGGTTGGGGTACCACGCCGTCACGGTGTCCGGCGATGCGGAGGCCTACCGCTCGGAGACGTACTACGGCCTCGGCGGGCAGCGGTTTACGGACGTGGGCCACGTGAACCTCTCGGGCCACAACGTGTTAGGAACGATCAGCTTCAACGTGCAGCTCTCGGACAATCGCTTCTCGGACCCACAGTCGCAAAAGGCGACGCTGACCTACAAGAACGGCCCGACCACCGTGGATCTCGGGGATATCCGAGGCTCGCTTCTCGGGGGCAACCGCTTCGTGCTGTTCAGCAAATCGCTGCGCGGAGTGTCGGCCTTGGTGCGGAAGGGGCGCTTCGCGGCCAAGGGCGTCTACAGCGAGTCGCGGGGCAGCGCGAAGACCATCAGCCTGAACGGCAACAACTCGGCCGGCCCTTACTATCTCGGCAACAGCCAGATCGTGGCGGACTCGGAGTCGGTGCGCATCGACGGTGTGGCGATGCGCCTCGGGCAGGACTACGTGATCAACTACGAGCTGGGCGCGATCACCTTCATCAACCGGATCGTCCCTCCCACGAGCTCGATCGTCGTTTCGTTCGAAGCCTTGGGTTTCAACGCGAACAAGGGCACGGTCCAGGGCGCCGCGGCGACCTACGACTTCGGGCGGTTCGGGCGCGCCGGCATCACCTATCTGGCGCAGCAGGCCCGCAGCTCGGGGGGGCTGAGCACGCGCCTCGAGCAGTTCCAGGGATTCGGCGCGGCCTCGACGCCCTACTTCCTGCAGTTCGAACCGCTGCTCTCGCGCCCAATCACGATTCGACTCGACGGCGTGCTCCAGACCGAAGGGATCGACTACCACTTCGATACGCTCAACACGAGCGTGTTCTACTTCAACCGCTTCGTTCCGGCGACGAGCATCATCGACGTCGTCTACACGCCGAAGCCGACCAGCACCGTCGATGGCGACCGACGCGTCGTCGGGTTGGACTATCGCATTCCCCTGGGCAAGTTCGGCCAGAGTGGATCGATCGGCTACAGCCAGGCGTTCGGCGAGCTGATCAACGACGTGACCCCTCTGAGCGGCACGGCGCGCGGCATCGACGGGGATTACCGCACTGGCGGGCTGACCTTGCGCGGCTCGATTCGCGACGTGCCCGACGGCTTCGTCAGCGTCGAGTCCCGCGGGTTCAACCGAAACGAGCGCGCGTGGGACCTGTCGGCCGATGTTCTGGCTGGCAAGTGGAGTTACGGCGCCTCGAATCAGAACAGCAGCATCGCGATCCGACGCACCGGAACCAACGGGGAGTTCTCGTTCGACCGCACCCGCGCGACGCGAGGTCAGGCCTACGCGTCCTTTCGCGAGAGCGACACGGCTGGTTGGTCGTTGGAGCACGTGCGCACCGGCAGCCAGTTCTCGGGATCGGAAACCCGCCTCGACACGACCACGCTCTCGACGACCCGGCGCATCGGGAAGGTCAACACCGTGCTCGGCCTCGAACGGCAGGACGGGTACGGTCCGATCGGGTCGTCCAGCCCCACTCCGGGCCACCTCTCCCTGGAAACCCTGCGCCTCGAAGCGACCTACGCGCTGGGCTCGGCGTGGACGTTCCGTGGCAGGACGAGCGCGAGCCGTATCAAGACGGACCTGGGCGACGGGGTGGGCAAGGACACGTCGTTGTCGGTTCGCTACGAGCCGGGCGACCGCCTGTTCGTGAACGCGTCGTACTTCCTCAGCGACTCCGGGCAGCTCGCGGTGCTGGGCGCGTTCCAGAACGGGCAAGGGCTGGGATACGGCGGCAACGGGTTCAGCGGGGGCGTAACAGGCGGCGGGTTCGCCGGGGCGACCGATGCGCGCTTGATCCAGGTGACCACGGGCTACCGCGCTTCCGACCGGTTGGCGTTCGACGCCCGCTACTACGAGACGCGCTCCGTGGGCTCGGTCACGTCGAACAGCGAGACCACGGCCTATGGGTTGGGAGCCCACTGGGATCTCGGGCGGACCCATGCGCTGGACTTCTCCATCGACAGCAGCAAGACCCAGTTCGTGGGATCGGCGCTGACGTCGGACGCGGTGACCTTCTACGGCGCCCTTTCGGGGGCCCCGGGCCGGTGGTCCTACCGCTTGGGGCTCAGCACGCTGGTCACGGGCGGCAACTCCCAGTTCGGACAGGACAGCGCCACGTTCGATGGCGCGCTCTCGTACCGTCTCGACCCGCGCCAGCGGCTGACGGCGTCCTATCAATCGGGGCGTACCCAGGGCTATCTGCCCCAGAGCGATTCGTTCTTCGGCCTAAGCCACCACTACCAGCTTTACAGCAGCGCGGAGCTGGTCACGAGTTACCGGTGGCGCAACGTGTCGAATCTCGACCCGATGATTACGTCCGGCGCGTACCGCTCGACGGGCTTCGACATCGAGCTGGCGTTCAATTTCAGGTGAAGTGTTGAGCACTCAACACTTCACCTGAGGCGGATCTAGCCGCCGACCAGATCCTTGACCTTCTCGCGGAACGGCTTGAAGATCGCGGGCGAGTAGCCGACGTGGATGAACGCGACTTTGCCTTCGCGGTCGAGCACCACCCAGTGGGGGATGCCGCTCACGCCGTAGGCTTCGCCGTTGTCCTTGCCTCCGAACACCATCGGCCAGGGCTCATCCTTCTCCTTGATGAAGTTGGCCATCTCGGCGAACTCCTCTTCGGGGCTGAGGTTCTTCTTCGCACCCACGTAGCCGTAGTACTGGGTCACGGCCACCATTTCGAGTCCTTTGTCGTGGAAGTCAGCGTACAGCTGCTTCAGGTCCGGAACGGACCTCTGGCAGAACCCTCACCAGTGGGCGGTGAAGTCGATGATGACGACCTTGCCCTTCCACTTGTCGAGGCCGGGATAGTCGCCGTGCTTGCGGTCGTAGTTGAGTTCGACGGCCGCCGAGCCGACGAGCGTCATCTGCTTCAGCGTGGAGCTGGCGCGTCGGGCGTAGGCGCTCGCCGGGTCCGTCTTCGCGACGTAATCCTCGAGCAGTTTGACCGCGTCGTCCTTCCGTCCCGCCTGCAGCAGGAGTTCGGACTTCTTGTCCACGACCGAGTAGCCGAGGCTGTCGTTGACGGACTTGCCGGTCGCGACGAGCGTGGTTCGGATCTGGTCGTCGGTCATGGCCGACCCGTCGCGGTTCTTCAGGTTGCGCGCCTTGGTGGAGGCGAACATCCGGTCGGCATACGCTTCGGGGGTTTCGAACTGGACCTGGGCCAGGGCCGCGTCGATGGCTTTCATCGCCGCGTCGGGGCCGAGGTCTTCGGCGATCGTGTCCGAGAACACGCCGACGACCGTGCGCAGGAACGCTTGGGTGGCGGCGAGGTTGGGCGCGGCGACCCCGGGAAGGGTCTGGGCGATCTTCTCGCCTTCGCCCAGCGTGTTGCAGGAGCTGAGCATCAGCATCTGCGCGGCGTATCGCTGGTCGGGGTCGGGTTTCGTCGTCAGGAATTTCGCGGCCAGGTCGCACGTCTCTTGGTGTTTTCCAGCCAAAGAGAACAGTTGCGCCCACGCGTAAGCCTGGGCCGCCTCCACCTTCGTCGGGTCGACACCCTGGATCGCCTCCGCTGCCTTGGCCGCGACATCCGCGTTCAAGGCGTTGACGTCGATGGTTCCACCCGAATTGCGCATCTCGGTGAGGCGCTGGGTTCGGAACTGGTTGATCGACTGAAGGAGCTCGGTTGGGTTCTTCGACTGTGCGAAGGAGGTGGCGACGCTCAAAAGGGCGGCGGCAAGCGCTGCCAATCGGAGTATCGGTTTCATGAATGCATGCACCTCAATGGAACACTACCCCTCGGGGAGACCCAAGGGTGCCCGCGGACTCAAGCGCGTGGCCCGTCGTGCCATAATCTCTCCTCGGAGAGGTCGCATAGCCCGGTCTAGTGCGCCGCACTCGAAATGCGGTGTAGGGAAACCTACCGTGGGTTCGAATCCCACCCTCTCCGCCATCCGGTTCCTTTTCGCCTTCATTGAGTGTCAATTGGGTGTCAAACGCCCTTCCTTTGGCAAACAGTTTGCCGAGAAGATCAGCTCCCTCACGCCTCCGGGATTGAGCTACGGAAGTGTAAAGAAGGCTCATGTCCGGCTTCTTGTGGCCCAGCACGGCAGCGATCACCAGCAGGTCGCATCCTGGGGCCGCAAGTAGTCCCGCGGCTAAGTGCCTCAGGTCGTAGAAGTGCCAATCGAGGAGCCCGAGGGCGTCGCGTTCGGCAGGACAGAACTCTGTGATCTTGTCGGGCACCCACGGTGACCCAGTGTCGTCTTGAATCGTGGCTGTAGCCGCAACCGTCCCTTTGGTACGCATTGGTGTTGTGGCGGTGGCTGGGCGAGAGCAAGGGATATGTCTCAGTACGGGGCGTTCCACCTTCTCTTCAGGTCGCGTCAGGTGCCACGCTGCGGCGAAGGCACCCCCGGGGGCAGGGGTGGCACGGGTTTGTTGGCCTTTTTAGCGTCCTACGCGTCCTGCCACTGCTTGCGCAGGAACTTGACGGCTTTGGGGATCTCGACCATCTTGTCCCCGATGACGCCGCACTCGTGGCTCCTGAAGTCCTGATAGCCGATCATCCTGAGGCCCTTGAAGCCGTTGCCAGACAGCGGCAGGCCCCCTACGGAGCCTGGTCGGAGACTGCAACGCTCCCATGTGGTTGCATTTCCAAGGCATGGCTTTCTGCCTGCCTTGTCATCGCGAGTTGGGATGGAGAGTCAAGACGCTCAACTAGCGGATGTGGAACCGAGTCCGGGTGGCGGCAGACGCTGTAGAATCCGTTAGCATGCGTCTCCTCTCGTGGTTGCTCTTTCTGGCCGGCATTGTGGGCTTCACAGCGCCATTTGACCGCCCTGCCTCCGCCAACGTCGGAGTGGAGCGGGCGCTCCCGTTGTTGCAGGCGAGCGCTCGAACCTGGACCGAGCGATCGTCTTGCACGTCGTGCCACCACCAGTCGTTGGGTTCCCTGGCGATCGCGGTCGCCCGTGAGCGCGGATTCAAGGTCGATAACGGGGAAGCGATGCACCAGATCCAGGCGGTGATCGAGAATCGTTCCGATGCGATCCTCCGCATGTACGTGGGCGGAGGCTCGATCAATGGCCAACTCACCTTCTCCTACGCTTTGCTTGGGCTCGGAGCCGAGGCAACGCCCAAGGAGGAGATGACTGACGCGATGGTGCACTTCCTGAGAATCCTGCAGGCTTCCGACGGCGGGTGGGCCTCCTACAGCCACAGGCAGCCCCTCGAGGACGCTCGCGAATCAGCCACCGCCCTGGCGTTGCGGGCTCTCCAACTGTACGGCGAAGCCTCTGACGCCGACCGCCTGAAGAGGGCCGCCAAGTGGCTGGAGGCCTGTAAGCCCGAACATCAGGAGGGGCGCGCCATGCGGCTCCTCGGTCTGGTTTGGGCCAAGGCGGGACCTCGGCCGATGCGTTCCGCGCTCGATGCCGTTGCGAGAGCCCAAGGCAAGGACGGCGGGTGGTCCCAACTCCCGGGCCTGCCGAGCGACTCCTACGCGACAGGCCAGGCCGTGGTCGCCCTCCGCATGGCCGGCGTGGGGCGCACCGATCGCCGGATTCGACGAGCGATCACCTTCCTGCAAAACACGCAACAAGCAGACGGTTCATGGCGAGTGGCCACCAGACGCAAGACCGAAGGGCTGCCTTACTTCGAAACCGGTTTCCCCCATGGCGAGGACCAGTTCATCTCCTTTGCGGGAAGCGCCTGGGCTACCATGGCCCTTGCGCTTGACGGCGCCGATGTGATGCCTCCCGCCCTCGTGCGATCATCGGTGCCGGAAGGCGCTGTGCGCGAACATCGATTTGCTGACAGCCCGCGTCTGAATGCCCTGTTCGTGGCCATCGCACACGGCACGACCGCGGATGTCGAAGCGGCCCTCAACGCCGGCGCGGACCCCAAGGCGAAAAATCTCGCCGGCAATAGGCCGCTGGAGTGGGCTGTGTTCGACACCGAGAAAAGTGCGCTGCTCCTGAGTCGGGGTGCAGACCCGCAGGAGGCCCTTCACGCTGCGGCGCACTACGGAACACTCGAAGTCCTGCGACGGCTCGTCGATGCGGGAGCCGATGTGCGTGAGCCCGACTCCGACGGACTATCCGTGCTGGTCCACGCGGCGCTATCGCTCGATATCAAGAAGCTCGAGTTCCTCCTCGGGCGGGGCGCAAAAGCGGATGTCGATGGGGATGTGCCGCCTCTTGCGGCTGCAACTTGGGCCGGCAACATCGAAGGGGCTAAGCGTCTCTTGGCCGCTGGCGCCGATCCGAGCTTTCCCCTTACCGACGCCGTGGTCGATCTGAACGAGCCCATCGTGCGATTGCTGCTGTCCCACAAGGCGAATCCCAATAGCGTCGACGAGTCGGGCAGGACCCCGCTCCACTATGCGGCAATGATGTTCGCTGGTCACGATCGCTACGGCGCGCAGTTGCTTCGGGCCGGGGCCGATCCTAGCGTTCGGGACCCGGATGGCCTCACTGCTTTGGAGCTTGCGCGCAAGCACAAGAACAAGCCCATGATCGAGTTGCTCGAGAAGAATCGGCGCGCTCTGCGATCTGGGTCTCAAGCGCGAGGCGTTGGATGAGTGGATCGAGCGACAGACCCACCGCTTCGGCTAGGAGGAGAGTGGGTGCCGCCCGCCAATCTGCGCCCTCCGCCACGTTCGTTTATCGACACCAGCATCCCGGAGCGACGTGGCCGCGAATCCCCTCTCCGCCAGATCGTTGGTCGTAGGTCGGCACAGGCCGATGGGCGATCTGGCCGCGAGAGTGTCGTTACTTCGTCGTCCGCGTGGGCATGGACACGGATTCTGTGGCACCGCATTGGATCAGCCGCCCGTAACATCGTGCTGTTACTGCCCTTGTGGGCCCTATGTAAAAGGAGAAATTCGATGCTGAAGCTACTGTTGCCGGTCACCGGTCGGGTGTCTCGGGGCTTGTGCAGGCCCGCTTTCTGTTTGCTTGCGGGACTTGCGGGCTTTTCGGCTGGTTCGGCCCAAACGATCTTTGAAACTGGGTTCGAACAACCGACCTACAGTGTTGGCGATCTCGGCGGCCAGGATGGGTGGATGATCACGCCTGGCAACGCCGTCGGTACCGTTCAGGGAGGGATCACCTCATCCGGCTCTCAGGCCGCGGAACTCATTGACGACGCATCGTTTGGGAGGGCGCAACGCAACATTTCCGGCGCGACCCTGGGCCCCGTGATCGTTGCGTCCTACGACATGTACGTTGACGCTGGATGGCCACTCAACATGGAAGCCGATCGATTCGAAGCGCAGGCCCGGATCGAGATCACCGGAGGAATCGGCGTGTACGGTCTGGAGTTCGGGTTCGTGAAGGCTCCCGCCGGCGGCTATGCCGGCGTCCCGCCCAACGGTGCCGCTTACTATCTCGAAGCGGCAACGGAGACGACCCCGATTGACTCTGCCTACGCCGTCGTCGACCCTTCCGGGGTTGTGAATGCATGGCACAACTACCGCCTGGTGTTTGATACGTCCGCCGACCTGCTGCTGCTCTATGTGGATGGCGCGCTGGCGACCCAGACGCCGTTCGACGAGAGTGTGCTCAGCCTAAGCAGTCTGCAACTGCAGAACCAACGATGGGGATCGAGCCCGCAAAACAATGGATCCGTCTACTACGATAACGTGTATGTGGGGACGGTTCCCGAGCCCGCATCCTTGGCTGCCCTCGCTTTGGGAGCGGCCGCAATCCTGACCCGAGCACGCCGCAGCCGATGAGCGCGCGCTCAGTTTGGTGAAAGTGATGAAGAGAGTGAGATGCCTTGTGCTGATCGTCGTCCTGCTTGGACCCGCTCTGGCAATGTCTCAGACATCCAATCAGGTTCGATCTCAGGTCATGGAGACGAATCAGCTTCGCCTAAGCCTCGAAGCGTGCGATGGCTTGTACGCCGCACGTGCGTACTACGGCGCCGTGGTTGCGCGGTACGGCCCAGTGGAGCCTTACCAGACACTCCTCCAAGCCCGAACGAACCAGATCGAGTGGATTTCCTCGGAACTGGCTACGCGAGGACAGGGGATTCCCAGCGACCCCTTCTGGGGCCACCTCGCAGCGCCGCCGTCGCTCCTGGCATGCTCTCAAGAAGCCCAGCGGGTGGAGTTGAGAAACCGGCAGGTTCTGTCCCAGGTTGCGGTTCGGCTCCGGGAGCAAGTTCGTTTGCGCGAGACCATTCAGTCGATGGTGCGAGCTTCAAACAACATCCACGAGCCGCTCTTGAGGCTCGCTAATCAGAACGGCGGACTGATGGATCGGAACATGATGAACCGTCAGATCCAACTCCTTCGCAAGAGCCACCCTGACGACTCCATGGGTTTCGCCTTCGGAGTCGCTTCCGGCCAAGATCGCGTCATCGGCGGTCACGGCTCCGGGCAAGGCGGCGGCGCCGGCAAGGGCGGCGCGGGCAAGGGCGGTGGCGGTGGCAAGGGCCGAGGCGGCAGAGCGGGTGCCAAGGTTAGGGCGTGGTGAGACGGATGGTGGGATGGCAAGAGCCTGCTACTTGATGGGGTCCGTGCCAGTCCCACCACCCTCAGTTCTCAACTTTGCTCGTTTGTCGGTGTGGGCGTGCCGTGCCTTCGGGTGCCACGCCCGCCTTGTCATTTCGCGCCGCGGCGAACGGTGAAGGTGTAGCGGCCGGAGCCCACTTGGACCTCGACCTCCCCGTTCTGGACCTTTGCTCCCCACCCGGCCGGTAGGGGCTTTCCCTCCTCTTGAACCTCGGCGGCCGCCTTTGCGGGCAACACGATCCGTGCCCGGCAGTTCACCGGCACTTCGATCTCGAACCGGATGTGGCCCACCGAGCGGGACCAGTTGCTCACGATCGTTCCCCGCACGCTGCGGTAGCTGGAATTCACCCAGTCGAGCCCCTCCACGGTTTGAGGGTGGATTACGATGCGGTCGTAGCCCACGGCGTAGGATTCGGATTGGATGCCGCCGAGCCATCGCATCATCCACTCGCTCACCGAACCGAACATCGGGTGGTTGTGCGAGAACGTGTTGTCGCTGAACTCCCAATGCTCCCACAAGGTCGTCGCGCCGTTCTTCAGCATCCAGCCCCAGCCCGGGAAGTCGGGCTGGGTGGCGATCTTGTAGGCGAGGTCCGCACGTCCCGCGCGAGACAGTTCGTCGAGCATGAACTTCGTGCCGAGGATGCCGGTGGAGAGGTGATCCTGCTTGGCATGCACCGCTTCGATCAGAGCCTTCAAGACCCGGGGGCGAGCGGATTCCGGAACGATGCCCGTGGCGAGCGCGAACGCCTGGCTCGCTTGCGTGCCCGGGCCTACTTTCCCCGAGGAGGCGTCGACAAACCCCGCGTTGTAGGCGGCGCGAACGCGGTCGGCGAGCGCCTGAAAGTGCGCCTCGTCGTCGCGCCGGCCGAGGCGGGAAGCCATCGCGGCCAAGAGCTTCGCGCTCTCGTAGTAGAGGGGCGTGACCATGGCCGGCGCGGGAGCGGGGGCGAGGCCCTCGTGGTCGCTCAGCCCGTCCTGGACGATGTCGCCAGGCGTCTGGTTCTCGACCAGAAGCAGCCACCGCTTCGCGGCCTCGTACTGCTCCTCCGTCAACCGCTGATCGCCATACACGTGGTGGAGTTGTTCGATCAACAGGGGGTGGGCCATCGCCCAGATCACGCCGCAGTACTGGATGCCCACGAACGGGGCCGTGTCGGTGAACATGCCGTCTGCCCGAGCGGCGTCGGACCAGTCGCGGACCGCCTTTGCGTAGAGGTTGGACATGTCGAAGTTGTCCATAAACGCTTCGCTGGTGGCCGCAATGTCGCCGCCGTAGCCGAAGCGCTCGCGGTGGGGACAGTCGGATTGGACGCTGAAGATGTTCGAAAGAAACGTCCGCCGGCACATCGCCTGGATCTCGTTGAGGAGAGGGTTCGAACACTCGAACGCGCCCACGCTCTCGACGTCGGAGTTGAGGCGCTGGGCGGTGATCGCCTCCAAGGGCAGCGGCGCGGCCAGCCCGGTGATCTCGACGTACCGAAACCCGTGCCAGGTGAAACGGGGGGTGTACGTCTCGCCCCCGCCGCGCGCAATGTAGGTGTCCGCCTGCCAGGCGACGGCGGGGGCGCCGGGTCCACCGACGCCCTCCCGCTTGATCTGCCCCGCCACGCTCGTCATCGGGTTGAGGGTGCCGTCGGGGTGAAGCAGTTCGCCGTAGCGAAAGTGGATTTCCGTGCCGGCGGGTACGTCGAGCCGCACGCTCACCCATCCCGCGAAGTTCACGCCGCAGTCGTAGACGAAAACACCTGGTTTGGGCTGCGTGACCTTGATCGGCTTCCACTCTTTCGTGACGCGAATGGGAGGTTGCGGCTGGGACACGAGGGGACCCACGGGCTCTCGTGCGAGCGCGGGTTTGTGCCATTTCGAGTCGTCGAAGCCCGGGGTGTTCCAGCCGAGCGGTTCTCTGCGCGCATCGACCACCTCGCCGAGGTAAACGTTGTTGCGGAGAATCGGGCCCTCCTCCACCCTCCAGCTTTCGTCCGTCGCGACGGTCTCCCGCGTTCCATCGAAGTACTCGATCTGGAGTTGCGCCAGCACGCGGGGGCGCCCGACATCGAGGGAGTCGCGCACGTTTCTGTTGCCCCACATCTTCATGGGGAGCGGGTTGTACCAGCCGTTGCCGAGGAGGATTCCCAGGCAGTTCTTGCCGGGAACGAGCTTTCTGGGATTGACGAATCGACCGGGTCGTGGTGTGACGTCGTACACCGTGTAGCACACCCGCTTGCCTGGATCGGTCCAGCCCGGGTCCAGCACGCGATCGCCGATCCGTTCTCCGTTCAAAGTCGCCTCGTAGTAGCCCAGACCCGTCACGTACAGTCGAGCCCTTCGAATCGGGCCGTGCACGTCAAACTCCTTACGGAACAGCGGCGCGGGATCGTCGCCGTAGAAGCCCTCGGCGGTTGAGGCGTTCTCGCGGTCGTCGTTGATCCACCGGCCAACCCAATCCTCGGGATGCAGGAGACCCATTTCCCAGCGCGATGGCTCGCTCCAACTGGCGACGGCCTTGCCATCCCACACCTGCACCTTCCAGTGGCACGCCTGTCCGGACCGCAACGGCGCGCCGGCGTAGGCGATGTTGTTCTGCTCGGCGCTGGCCACCTTCCCGCTGTCCCACAGGTCGCCCTTCCCGCGTGCGAGGATCTCCGCAGTGGACGCCACCAGAACCCGGTACGCGCTCTGGCGTTGCCCTCGTTCACCCTTCACACCCCGAAGCGTCCAACTCAGACGCGGATGGAGCGAATCGATTCCCAGAGGGTCCACGCGGAACTCGCAGCGAAGATCGACGGCGGTCACCGCCACCAGTATCTCAGCCCGCGCCATGGAAACGGCGGCCAAGAGGAGGAATGCCGGCAAGGACACGCGCCACATAGACGGACTGTATCTGAAACGCGCGGCGCGGGGGGACTGGGTTTCACGCAAGGGACGCAAAGGACGCAAAGGGAATCCAAGGCCCAAGGCCCAATGCCCAAGGCCCAAGGCCCAAGGCCCAAGGCCCAAGGCCCAAGGACGAAGGCCCAAGGCCCAAGGACTAACCCAGTCGCGGGTAGCGCGGAACCCACATGTGGGTATCGAGCGCTCGATCCAATTCGGTCTCGGCCAGTGGCGCCGCGACTCCTTCGGCGATGGCGGCCAACGCGACCTGGCGGGCGATCGCTCGGGAGACGTCTCGGATCGAGGTGAGCGGAGGCAGGATCGGAGCGCCGGGGAAGCTCGCCGCCACCCGGGCAAGCTCCCGGGACGCGGCCATGAACATGCCGGCCGTGACACGTCGGGCCTTCGAAGCCACCACACCCAACCCCACGCCCGGGAAGACGTAGCTGTTGTTGCACTGGGCGACGGGGTGCGTGCGCCCCTCGTGCTCCACGGGGTCGAAGGGGCTTCCGGTCGCGACAACGGCGCGTCCCTCGGTCCACGCGATCAGGTCCTTGGGCTGCGCTTCGGTCTGCGACGTCGGGTTCGAGAGCGGGAAGATGATCGGCGTTTCCGCGTGGCGCGCCATCTCGCGCACGATTGCTTCCGTGAACATCGCGGGCTTGCCCGACACGCCGACGAGCACGGTGGGATGGGCGTGCTTCACGACTTCGTACAGCGGAATGTGCTCTGGGTCGAGCCCCTCGAACGCCGCCAAGTTACTCTTCGGCCGCAAGAAGCGGCGCTGGAACGGCTGCACCCCGCCCATCTCCTCGTGCATCAGGCCCCGCGAGTTGAGCACCCAGAACCGACCCACCGCCTCGGACTCTGTCAGGCCCTCCTCGATCATCGCATCCGCGAGCTGGTTGGCGATTCCGATCGACGCGGAGCCTGCGCCGAGCAGCACCACGCGCTGGTCGCGGAGCGCCGTTCCCGCTCGCTGCATCGCGGAGAGAAGCGCCGCCACCGTGACCGCGGCGGTGCCTTGGATGTCGTCGTTGAACGTGCAGAGGTCGTCCCGGTACTTCTCCAACAGGAAGCTCGCGTTGTCGCGGGCGAAGTCCTCCCACTGCAGCAGGACGTTCGGGAAGACCTGTTTCACGGCCTCCACGAACTGATCGATGAACGCAAGGTAGGCGTCGCCGCGAACGCGGGGGTTGCGCCAGCCCAGGTAGTGCGGGTCGGCCAGGCGCGATTCGTTGTCCGTTCCGACGTCGAGAAAGATCGGGAGCGTCCTCGCGGGATGGATGCCGCCGCACAGCGTGTAGAGAGACAGCTTGCCGATGGGGATGCCCATGCCTCCGGCGCCTTGATCGCCCAGGCCGAGGATGCGCTCGCCGTCGGTCACGACGATCACGTCCACGTCCTTCACGGGCCGGTTGTCCAGCAGTCGCACCATCTCGTCGCGCTGGGGATAGGTGAGGAACAGGCCCCGTGGGCGGCGGTAGATGTTGCTGAAGTGCCGGCACGCGGCCCCGACGGTGGGGGTGTAGATCAGCGGCATCATCTCCTCGACGTGATCGAGGAGCAGGCGGTAGAAGAGCACCTCGTTACGGTCCTGCAGGCCCCGCAGATAGATGTGTTTCTCCATCTCGGTGGACTTGAAGCTGAACTCGCCGTAGATCCGGTGCAGTTGCGTCTGGATGTCGGTGACGAAGGCCGGCAGGAGGCCGTCTAGCCCAAAACGGTGGCGTTCGGTTTCCTCAAACGCCGTGCCCTTGTTCAGCAAGGGGGTTTCCAGCAGGGCGATTCCATGAAGCGACGTCCTGAGAACGTCCTCGCCCTCGGGCGAGCGGTGAAGTTGAAAGTCGAGCAATTCGAGCTCCTGGGCTGGTGAGAGCCTCGCTTTGACTTTACCGCGAAGGCAGGGGCCATTGGTGTTAGGATGGGACGTGGATGAAGCGCGGCGCCCGGCGTCCCTCGTGTGGTTCCTCCCGCTGACGGGTGTGGCGACCCTCGCGTGCCTGATTCAACCGCTGGGCCTTATCCCTATGTTCTTCGAGGAGCCGGGAATCCTCCCCGTTCTCTTCGGCATAAGGAGCCCCGAATGGGACTTCGGGCCCGACAGTTGGCCTTTTCTCGTGTTGTTCGCGATAGGAGTCACGGCGTTGCGGTTCGGGTTCCGAAGGAGTCCACGTGCGCCCGCCTGGTTACTCGTGTTCTGGACCCTGGGTCTGGGCTTTCTGCCAAGTCTCATTCCGCGAGGAGATCTCATCGACGCCATCCTCATGGGAGGGGCTCCGGACACTCTGATCGGAATGATTTTGTTGAACGCGACGTCCTATGCCGATGCAGCCGTAACGTTTCTCGTGTTGCTCGTTCCATGGCTCCTTGTCGCCAAAGTCACGCTGGCTCCGGACTTCCGAAGCTGGTTTGGTGCGGAGCCCGAGCTGGAGCGCGGCTACGCCTCGAGGGATCGCGCCACCACGGGTTGGAGTCGCCTCCGTCCCTTGGTCCTGGCGACCGTGCTCATCAGCGTGTGGGGAGCGTTCGCCTTCCTTACGATCTTCTCGTTCGCTCGCGATGAATCGACCTTGGCAGCGCTTCTCGCAGCGGGGGTCGATGTCTTGTTTGCGATGCTGGGAGTCGTTCCCTTCGTCGTGTGCGTCGGGCTGATCCTTTGGCTAAGGTACGAGCAATTGACCGTCGACCGGGGTGGAGTCAGCCTCTTGGTTCTCCGGTTCCGGCCCTTCTTTGCCCCATGGGACCGAATTCGATCGATCGACGTGGTGGAGCATGACCGCCGCCCACGATCGGCGATCATCGCTTACCGCTCCCGGTTCTTTGTGCCGTTCTCGTTCGGAGTGCATGCGAAGCGGTATGAGGACGGCGAGACGGCGATCGATGCGATCCTTGCGGAGGCAGACCAGCGCGGGGTGCCGGTCCGGCGATGGCGCTCGCCCGACCGGACCGTCCTCTTCGGGTGGTCGGCGATCGGCCTTGGGATTCTGCTCTTGGTCGCCCTTGAAATCGAGAGCTACCGGCTGATGCGTGGTTTCTTCGACCCCGACTTCGTTGCGCACATGGACGTCCTCGCCGGGCTGTTTCCCCTCACAAGTCTCCACGTCGCTTCGATTGTGTTTGTGGGACTGGGGTTTGGGCTTCTCTCCGCCCACCACCGCGGCGGGTCGCGGCCGGTGCTCCTCGTGTTGTTGGCGATCGCAACGCACACGTTCCCAGATCCCATCCTTCACTGGCTCGTGTGGATCGCCATCTATGCGATCGTGACTGCCCGGCTTAGCCCCCTCATCATCGACCCGGTCGCCCCTCATCCAACGGACGCGCAGTGGGAGATCGCGTACGGATTCCTTCAATATGCGTCTTTGTTCGCGGTCGTCGGCTACTATGCGGGCGTATCCTTGGGTCGTCGCCGCCTTCATGGGAAGAACGTGGTCCGCGAGCCCGTCCCGGATGTGCCGGCATCGTTGGTGGCGGGTTCTGCGAGGCGTCTCGACGATGTCTAATAGGCGTCCCTGCGTCTCCGTGTTCATGGATGTCGAGGACCCCATTCACCTGTTGGCGGACGACGCCGCGTTGGAGTTGGCGGAGGTCTTCGATCGCGCCAGGGTCCGCGGCTCGTTCTGCGTGACCGGCGAGAAGTGCCGCGTCCTGCTGCGTCGGGGCCGAGAAGACGTGGTGGAAGCGCTCCGCAAGCACTGCCTGGGGCTGCACACCGATACCCACTCCCGCCACCCGACCACGATGGAGAGGCTGGCGGACCTGCCGTTCGGACAGGGCTGTAAGGCGGCCCTGGAGGCGGAGCGGCCGGGTTTCGAGTCCTTTGTGTCCGCCTTCGGGAGGCCGCCCGCGTTTTGGGGCGGGGCGGGCAACACGTGGGCGCCGGAGATCACCGATGCCCTGAAGGCGCTGGGGATCCCCGCCTACGCCTATGCGCTGACGCAGGTGCCGGAGCACCAGGTGCATCGATTCAACGGCGTGCTGGCCTTTCCTCAGCACGTCTCCGTGTCGGAAGCCGAGTGGGCAGACGACGACTTGGCATCCGCGGCCGCGGAACGTGTGTTCGCCGCCCTGCGCGAGCGTGCCGGGGCGTGGACCGGACTGTTCGTCGGGCATCCCACCCGGTTCCGCTTCCCCAGCTTTTGGGATGGGGCGTTCTTTGGCGGCCAAACCGCTCCCAATTTCGAGTCGCTGGAGCCCGTCGCGCCCGAGTTGTACGATCGCGCACGGGGGAACCTGGCCCGGTTTTTGGTACGGCTGCGGGAGGCGGCGGCGATCGAGGGGTTGGACGACGTGACCCCCACTCTCGAGCGCTGGATCCCGGCAGGCGAGGGGGAGAGGCGGTTCTTCCGCGAGCAGACGCCCCTCGCTTTGCACGCGGCCGCGAGATGGCCGGTGCATCGCCCGGACCTGCGTGCGGACGGGATTGTGGAGAAGACGCTCGCGCTCGAGTCCACTCTCGAAGTGGAAGGTTAGGGTCTTACTCGAACGTCAGGCGGAGCACCGGGCGAAACGCCTTGGGACCGTCCTTCGAGTAGAACTTGTAGATGCCGTCGTCCGGGCTCATCGCGCTGGTCAGGGCCAACGCCATCGGTCCCGATTTCTGGGCCGCCTCGAGGTACTTGGCGAAGTTGCCCGGGCCCTTGAGGAGGTCGATGGAAATGGGGAACTCCTTGTCCGTCTCGAGCTTCTCGGGCGCGCCTTTGCCGAACGCCGCGTCCTTCCCGCCATCGGGCATGAACTTGGAGAGCTGGGCGTAGTCCCACGTCTTCTCGCCGAACCCGTTGGGCATGGGGCGAACCTCGAGCGGGTACGCCTTCGCGGCATCGAGCGTGAAGGCGGGTTCGGGAATGTGCGTGAGCACGAGCACGGCCGTCTTGAGGGTTTTGCCTTTCGGAACGTCCCCAACGCCGAACTTGAGGAACGCGTAGCCGAAATCCTCGGAACCGACGGCGTCCGAGGCGACGCTGACATCTCCCCCGCCCCAAACGCGCAGGTACTCGTCGCTGTCCTGGTTCGCGGCGCGGGGATAGACCCAGACGTCGTCGGTGGGGATCAGCTCGATGGTTTGCGGCGTGGCAAAGGGGGCGTGAAGGGCTGCTGCGGCGAGAAGGAGAGTGATCATGGCGACCCCCTCAGTTTACGCGGTGGGGCCTTGTCCGTGCCTCTCAAACGAAAACGCCCGCCCCGGACCGTGTCCGAGGCGGGCGTCTCGGCCGCGCTTACTTGCGGCGTCGGCGAAGGAGGGCGGCGGCGCCGAGGCCGAGGACCGCCATCGTGGCGGGCTCGGGCACCGGGGTCACCGTCACGTTGTCGAATAGGGCGAACGTGAGGCCATGCTGCGTGCTCGAGCTGGTCGCGTTGATGTCCGAGGACATCAGCAGGATGTTCGAACCCCCGAGGTTGACGGTCGAGGCATCGACCTGGGCGATCGGCGTGGCCACCCCGTTGTTGTCCGTGATGGTCCAGAGGATGTTGTTGCCGGTCTTCTCGATCACCGAGGTGCGCCACATGAACCCGGCGCTGCCGACGTTGGTGTTGCCGGTCTGGGACGCGAACAGGGCGCCCTGGGACGCGGGGATCGGCACGTTGCCGAAGTTCGCGTAGTAGGGGTGCGTGTTGTTCCGGTTGCCGGTTCCGGTCGCAAAGAACACCGGATCGCCGTCGGGGTAGCCCGTTCCGGACGCGCTGGAGTACGCCCGCCAGTCCACGCTCGAACCGCCGTCGCCGGTCGCCGCGAACCACACGCTATCCTGGCTGCCGCCCGGCCACTGGGGCGTGGTTCCCGCCGTGCCGACGCCCATGCCGCCGAGCTGCGTGGAGCCGCTTCCTCCCGCGGGGGCCGGGCCGATGAAGTTCAGCCACATCTGCGCGGTGACGCGGTAGTCGCCCGAGGGCAATGCAAAGCCGTTCGGGGAGGCGCTCAAACCACCGAAAATGCCCGCTTGCACGTTGGCCGCGAGCAGCAGGCCGCGGGTCGAGCCACCCGAACCGGGAGCGGAGGGAATGCCCACCGTGCTGTAGTCGAAGAAGATATTCGCGACGTTGTTCGTCGGGTCGCTGTCCGACCGGTTGACGGTCCAGTTCGCGGTGTGGTCGACATCGAAGTTGTCGGAAAACTGTGCCGAACCCAGCGCGGCCATGGCCATCAGCGCAAGGGTCGCCATCGGGGTGTAGGTTTTGTTCATGCCATCTCCTCAGTTCAGGTCAGTAGGCCAACCCGGGGGATCCGAGTCGGCATCGGTGAACCCAGTATAGACAATAATGCCGGGGTTGGACCCGGCAATAGTACGGGATCGCCCCGATTCGCGTGGGTGCGTGGCCTGCAGAGCAGGTGCCATCCTGAGCGGTGCCCACGTTGAAGTTCGAGTTCTGGGTCGACGCCCCCATCGAGGAGGTTTGGGACTTCCACAGCTCCGCCAGGGCACTGGAACTGCTGACGCCTCCGGGCAGGCGCTTGGAGCCCCTCGTCGAGTCGCTGGACGTCGTGGATGGGGCTCTTCACGTCTTCCGCTTCCGCGAAAGGGGTTGGACAGGCGTGTGGAAAGCGAGGATCTCGAACGTGCGCCCGCCCCATCGCTTCGTGGACACGGCGGAGCACTCGCCCTTTGCCCACTGGCAGCACGTCCACGAGTTTGTTGCTCTCGAGGGACGAACTCTGGTGCGCGATACGGTCACCTACCAGCCGCCGTTCGGCGTGCTCGGTTGGCTGGCCGACCAGCTCTTCATCCGGCGCGATATCGAACGGTTGTTCGCTTACCGGAGGGAGGCCACCCAGGCGGCGCTGCAACGGCGCACTTGATTGACGGGGGCCTTCGCTTGCCCGTCCAGCTCACGCCCGTCCAGCGGGCGTGGCACCCGTGGGGGTGGTCCCTCGACCCCGGCAAATCTGAACTCTCTAGTCCAACAGGGTGTCGAGACCGATCACCAGCCCGTGGAGCGAACGGACGCGGCGCACGCAGAGGGCGACCCCTTCCATGAACGAGCTGCGGTCGAGGGAGTCGTGGCGCAAGGTCAGCGTCTCGCCCTGGCCTCCGAACACCACGAGCTGGTGCGCGACCAACCCGGGCAGTCGAACCGAATGGACCGGCACGCCTTGCACCGTGCCCCCCCGAGCCCCTTCCACGTGGAGAAGCTCCTCGCGGAGTGCGGGAGCCGTCTTCCGGGCCGCGGCGATTCGAGACGCGGTCAGTTGCGCGGTTCCGCTGGGTGCATCGGCCTTGCGGTCGTGGTGCATCTCGATGACTTCGCAGTGCGGCATCCAGCGGGCAGCCATCTCGGCGAAGCGCATCATCAGCACGGCGCCCAAGGCGAAGTTGGGAACCACCATGGCGGGGGTCCCGGTCTCTTCGCACATCAAGGCAAGTTCGCGCAAGCTGGCGTCGTCGAGACCCGAGGTCCCGACGACCGGAGCGACCCCTCGGCGCAACGCGGACTCCGCGTGGTCGAAGGCGGCCGAAGGATGGGTGAACTCGACGAGCACGTCGCAGGGCACCGCATCGAGGGCCTCGCCCAGCCTTTCGGCGACCACAAGGTCGGGCGCGGAAGGACCGACGAGCTCGCGCAGAGAGGTGCCTCCCGCGGCGCGATCCACTGCAACGACGACCTCAAACTCTTTGGAGCCAGAGAGGGAGCGGGCAACTTCTCGGCCCATCCGTCCGGCGACCCCCGCGATGGCGACGCGTACGGCGCTCATGGGCGGCTCTCGGTGCGGCGCACCAGCTTCAGCGGGGGGGCGTCGACGATCCATGGGAGGCCGTCGCCGTCGAGAAAGACCGTGCCTTGCTCCGAATCGACCTTGTAGGCAGGCTGCTTCTTTCCGCCGATCGTGATCTCTTCGGGGCCACGGTACGTCGTGGTGACGAGATCCCAGACCAGCGTTTCGAGGTTCAGGACGTAGCTCTTGACGGCCGTTCCAGGATCGGGAATCGAGGCGGGAAACCACTGCTCCACCGGGTCGTTGGTCGGGGCGGTTCGCACCAAGGGGATGTTCTTGACCACGCGGCCCTCGTTCTCGAAGACCACGACGTTCGCGCTTCCCTCCATGAACGTGGCGGTCACCAGCCGGACCGTCCACGGGTTGCTGAGCTGCGTTCGCTGGGAGCGACGGAGAGGCTTGCCCTCGACATCGTAGACGCCTTCGGTGTGGGTCTCGATCCGCCTCCCGTCAGGGGCTTCGAACTTGACGTCGAGCACGGTGGATTTCGTCCCGTCGTTGCGAATCTCCTGGACCAGTTTGGCCTCCCCGGCTTTCGTTCCGTTGAGCTGGACGTCGTAGTCGAGGGTGATGGGAGCCAGAAGCAGAGACGCGAGAAGCGCGAGCGGCATACTGGTTATTGTACTGGGTCGTCCGCGATCTCCCACTTCGAGGTGACCGTCGGCGCGCGGCGCAACGTCGTCACGACCGTGCAGTACTTCTCATCGCTCAGCTCGACCGCGCGCTCCACCGCGACCGGGTCGAGATCTTCGCCCGCGAGGATGTGCGTCAAGGTGATCGATTCGAACGGGCGCGGCCACTCTCCTGGAGACGGGCGCACGCCTTCGACCTCGAGGCGGTAGCTCGTGAGCTTCTGGCGCTTCTTCACCAAGATGGAGACGACGTCCATGCCGCTGCAGGCCGCCGCGGACGCCAATAGGGCTTCCACCGGGCTGACGCCGAGGCTTTGACCGCCCGTTTCAGGCAGGCTGTCCATCGTGAAGCTGCCCCCGCTGTCGCCCGTCGCGCGAAACGCCATGCCGCCAATCCAATCCACCTTGACCATGGCCCGAGCATACACGCCAGAGCCCGACTCCCGATTCCCGATTCCCGATTCCCGATTCCCGATTCCCGTCCCCTAGAAGAACCGGAGTCCGAGCGGGTTGTCGCGGAAGAACCGGTCGAGGTAGAAGAGCGTTCCGGCGATGTCCGAAATCTGGCGCCAATCCGGAGTCTTCGTAGACGGGACGTACACCAGGTCTCCCGGAAGCAGGGTGATGTTCTGGGTCGCGTCGCCCTTTTTCACGAAATTGACCAGATTCGCCTGAATTCTCAGATACTTGCCGGGCTGCCCGGGCAATTCCCGCACGACCATCACTTCGCTGAGCTTGGAGCGGTTGGGCACCTCGCCTCGGGCAAGGGAGATCGCATCCACGAGCTTCATCGGCTCTTTGTAGGGATAGGTGCCTGGCTGGGCGATCGTGCCCATGACCAGCACGCGGTTGCGCGTCTCCTCCGGGATGATCAGCTCGTCGCCGTCTTCGATCCGGTAGTTCTGCGACGTGTCGCCGAGGATGAGCATCGAGTAGAGATCGATGGGGATGAGCTCGCTCGTGTTGGCCCGACGCATCGTGCTTCGGCGCAGATCCGCTCGGTCCGGCACGGGGCCGCCGCCTTGGTTCAGGAGGGTGAGCACCGTGTCCCCGGGACGCATTTCGTAGACTCCCGGCCTCCCGACGAACCCGCCGACGGTCGCTCGGACCGGCCGGAATCGTTCGATGGTGACGGAAACCTTGGGATCGCGCAGCTTCAGGCGGTTCTGGTACTGGGCGACCAGCTCGTCTTCGACTTCGTGCGTGGTCTTGCCCTCGACGTGCACCAGACCAACGAACGGAACGCTGACGTTGCCGTCCACACCGACGGGAAGTTGCGCGTTGATCTGCTGTTCGTTGTAAACCTGGACCCGGATGACGTCGTCCGGTTTGAGCCGATACGTGGAGTCTTGGGCTCCCGCCAGAGACGCCATCATGCACAAGACGGCGCACACGGCGCTAGCAGCGAGCTTGGTGATCTCGATCCTCATCTAAGTTTCCGCCCCAAAAGGCCCCTCGTTGGAGTGGACGTAGTGTACCACGGCACTTAAGATTCTCCCACCCTTCGCCGGATTCCTTCAAAGACGATCGTCATCTCTCCCTTCCGCGGAACTTCGTCCCCGGTAGGAATACGGGGCAGCCGGGCCCTCCAGCACTGCTCGAACGTTTTCGTCATTTCGCGGCAGACGGCGTACCGGCGCTCCCCCAACGCGGCCGCCGCGGCGTCGAGGAGCTTCTCGAGGCGATGGGGCGATTCGAAGGCCACCAGGGTCATCGGGGAGTCCGCGAAGGGGAGGAGCTCGGAGCGCATGGGGCCGGGCTTGCGGGGAAGGAACCCGAGGAAAGCGAACCGTTGGGCGAAGAACCCGGAGGCCATCAGGGCCGTGACCACGGCGCTGGGGCCGGGGACGGCCTCCACGGGTACGCCCGACTCGTGGCACCGGTCCACCAAGAGCGCCCCCGGATCGCTGATGCCGGGAGCGCCCCCGTCGCTCAGCAAGGCGGCGTGGGCGCCCTCGGCCAGCTCGGCGGCGTAACGGTCGAGGACCGGCGCGCCGCTGTGGTCGTTGAGAACGCGCATGGGGCGTTTGACGCCCAGGTGGGCCTGCAGCTTGCCGCTGACCCGGGTGTCCTCGACGAACCACACGGAAGCGTCTCGGAGCGCCTGTTCGGCGCGGGGCGAAAGGTCGGCCAGGTTTCCGATGGGCGTCGCCACCACGGAAAGCCGGCCGACCTCCACGTCAGTTCCCCGATTTGGCGCCGGACAGGGAGTCGGAGGATGGCGGGGGGGTGGCCCCGCGCTCGACGGGGTTGACCTTCTTTGCGCGCTCGTCTTCGGCTTTGGCGTCCGCCTCGGCCTCCTTGCGCTGCTGCTCCTCCAGCTTCTTCATCTCCTCCTGGCCCTGGTCGTACTCCTTCTTCTCCTGGCGCCATCGTTCCAACTCCTTCTCGATGGCGGCGATCTCTTCGGGGGTGCCGAGTTTCTGCTCCTTGAGCTTCGTCAGGCGCGCGCCCACGTCGCTGAAGGTGCGTTGGCCCACCTCGGTCGGACTGGTGTTGTTCTCGGCGGCGGTGAGGAGCTCTTTGGCCGCCAGCGGATCCTTGCGCTCGATCAGGAGGTCGACCATTTGGAGGCGAAGCTCGGCGTTCTCGGAGCTGAGGAGGAGGTTGCCGATCGCTTCGAGCTTCTTTTCGGCGAGGGTGTCCTTCTCCTCTTCGGTGGTTCCCGCCGGCAACCGTTGCAGGGCGAGGTAGCGCACGAGGGCCGCAGGTTTGGCGCCTGCAGGGTCGCCGGTCGTTCCCAGCGCCGCGGCTCGCTCTTCCAGTTCGCGGAACTGGTCGACATGCGTGGCCGGGTCGCCCTGGTCGAGTAGCGTCACGAAGTCGTAGAGCACGTGGTAACCCTCGCTCTTCCACTGGATCAAGCCCTCGTCGCGGAGCTTGTCCACCGCGGCTGTCACCTTGCGGTTCGCGGCCTGCGTGGCGTACGCGTCGGCGTAGCGGGCCTTCTCCTTGTCGAAATCGGGGGGAAGGACGTTCTTGCGCTCCACCAGCTTGTAGATGATCGCCCCGGCTCCGCTGGCGATCGGCGCGCTCACCTCGCCCGGCTTCAGCGCGAGTACGGGCTGGTAGTCGGGAAGGCCCTCGATGCTGCCCACGGTGAGGCTTGTCGTGGATTCGCTCAGCTTCTTGCCTTCTGTGGGCGTTTCAGTCGAGTGGCGGTCGATCGCCTGTTCGAACGAGAGCCCGCCCTTGATCTCGTCGGCGACCTTCTTGGCTTCCGCCATCGGGTCGCCCTTGAGGCCGTTGAACACGATGCGCTTGACCGTGAGCGTGTCGAAGCTCTTCTTGAGCTGCTCGTCGGTCGGCATCGACTGCTTCTTGTACTCGTTGACCAGCGCCTGGTTCGTGAAATAGGCGACGAGGTTGGTGCGGCCCGTGGGATCCGCGAGCATCTTCTTGACGTCGGCCTCGTTCTTCGCGCGGATCTCGCCGAGCGTTTGGCCGCCCTCCTTCTTGAAGGCTTCATCCACTTCCGCCGCCGTCGCTCCGGCCTTGAGTTTTCCCTCGGAAACCAGACGGGTTTTCTCCGACGCCACCGACTGGTCGAACTGCATGGCGACCATCGAGAGAATCTGGTCGTCGGTGAGCGACACGCCTTCGCGTTGCGCGAGCTCCATGACGAGCGACTGGTTGATCAGCTGCCGGAGGACGCCGCCCAGCACGCTCGCCTCGAGTTCCGGCGGCACCGACTCCAACTGTGCGAAGTACTGCTGCGTCTGCTGCCGCGACAGGTCGTCCACTTCGTCGAAGGTGACGGGCGTCTTGCCGATCTGGGCGATCAAGAGGGGCGCCGAGTCGCCGCCGCCCCCGCGCGCGGCGTTCGGGTTGGCAATCATGAGGAATCCGATGACGAACATGATCGCCAAGGCGATGGAAACCACCATCGCGCACCCGGACTTTTCGAGGAAGTTGCGAATTGTACTGATCGACACGGCTTTGTTCCTTAACGGGAATCAACAAGTATGGCACAGTGCCCTCCCGAGCCCTGTTTGAAGGACGTCGTGTGTCGGGTTGACAGGTAGACAAATACGGCGTATACTCTGTCTACCCAAAGAGGCGGGAGGGAGTCCAATGGCTAAGGGATTGACGGCTCGGCAACAGGCGATTCTGCAGTTCGTCGTCGACTATTTGAACACGGAGGGGTATCCACCCTCGATCCGAGAGATCGGGGCGCACTTCGAAATCGGCTCGTTGCGCGGCGTGACGGTGCACCTGGACGCGCTCGAACGCAAGGGGTTCATCACGCGCGCCAACACCCCGCGCTCGATCAAAGTCGTCCACCCGCAGTACCAGCAGACGAACACGGCGGTGATGCTCCCCCTGCTCGGGTCGATCGCCGCAGGGCAGCCGATCGAGATGATCGAGCATGCCGAAGCGATGATCCCCGTTCCCGCCGAAATGGTCCGCAACATCCGCAACGCGTTCCTCTTGCGGGTGCGCGGCGACTCCATGACCGGCGAGGGCATCATGCCCCGAGACCTCGTGATCGTCAAACCGCAGGAGACCGCCAATCACGGGGACTTGGTCGCGGTGAGGTTGGGCGACGAGGCCACGGTCAAGCGCCTCAACCTGGACCCGCGCGGCGTCAAGCTGATGTCCAGCAACCCCGCCTACGAACCCATTTCCGTCGAGCAGGAGAACGCTGCGATCATCGGCCGGGTCGTGGGGGTGATCCGCGACTACGGGGGCATGGCTTTCTAGGTCTTACACCAGAGCGGCGCGCCTGCACGCCCGTCCAGCGGGCGTGGCACCCGTTTGTTGCTCTTGCCGTCCAGCGGGCGTGGCACCCGTTGATTGCTCTTGCCATGCCGTCCAGCGGGGGCTACCGCAGGGTGCGCCAGACCGTGCCCTCGGGGGTGTCGCGCAACTCGACGCCGGCCGCTTCGATCTCGTTCCGGATCGCGTCCGCGAGTGCGAAGTCCTTGGCCGACTTCGCCGCGGCGCGCTCTTCGATCTTCGCCTTTACCCAGGCCTCGTCCACCACCGGCCCGCGGGTCTCCTCGCCTTGGGGCTCCTCGTGGCGCACGATTCCCAGAAGCGCGTTGATGCGGTCGAGAAACCGCATCGCCGCTTCGGCCGAAGCCGCGCTGAGCGCGTCCCCTTCGCGGAGGATCACCCGGGTGCCCTCCAACGCCTTGGCGAGCGCGATCGAAGTGTTCAGGTCGTTGGCCATCGCGTCCAGCGCCTGATCGTAAAGGTCGTCGAGCGTCGCCCCCACCCGGTCTTCGCCGGGGTTGGCGCCTTCCACCGCCTTCTTGGCGGCCTCCTCGCACGTGCGGAACCGGTCCACGTTCTGCGTCGCGTCGCGCAGGGTCTGCAGCGTGAAGTTCAGCGGTTTGCTGTAGACCCCTGAGATCAGCGCGTAACGCAGCGCCAGGGGGTCGGCGTCGTGCTCCTCGAGCAACTGCCGCACCGTGTAGAAATTGCCTTGGCTCTTCGACATCTTCTCTCCGTCGACGAGGAGGAATCGCGTGTGCATCCAGTGCGTGGCGAACGGCTTGCCGGTCAGCGATTCGGATTGGGCGATCTCGCATTCGTGGTGCGGAAAGATCAGGTCCTCGCCGCCCGCGTGCAGGTCGAGCGTCGTCCCCAGATACTCCATCGACATCACGCTGCACTCGATGTGCCAGCCCGGGAAGCCCCATCCCCACGGGCTGTACCACTGCATCAGGTGCTTGTCGTCCTTCTTCCACAGGGCGAAGTCCGCGGGGTACCGCTTGTTCTCGTCCGTCACCACGTTGCGCACGGCTCGATAAAGCTGCTCCTGGTCGCGATTGCCCGACAGCTTGCCGTACCCCTCGAAGCTGGGAACGGAGAAGTACACGCCCGTCGGCGTTTCGTACGCGTGTCCCTGCTCGATCAGCTTCTGGATGGCGAGGATCTGGTCCCGCATGTGCTGCGTGGCCCTGGGCCAAACCAACGGCCGCTGCAGGTTCAGCCGAGACCAATCCTGCTTGAAGGCGTCGGCATAGTGATCGGCCAGCTCCCACACGTTCTGGAACTGCTCGCCCTCCTTGGAGCGCAGGCCCTTCGCCATCTTGTCTTCGCCCGAGGCGTCGGCCATGTCGTCGTCGGTGAGGTGGCCGACGTCCGTGATGTTGGTGACGTAGCTGACGCGCCAGCCCAAGGCCTGGGCCGTGCGGACCACGAGGTCGCCGGAGAGGAACGTACGGAAGTTGCCGATGTGCGCGTAGCTGTACACCGTGGGGCCGCACGAGTAGAACCGAAGGTGGCCGGGCTCGGCCAGCTCGAGGTCTTTGACCTTGCGAGTCAGGGTGTCGTAGAGGCGAAAAGCGCGCGGCTGCACAGGCGAATCTTACCGTGCGGGTACGGTGGGGGACGAACGATGCGCCGATGGAGTCTTCTTTCAGCCGGGCTTGTCGCAGCCCTTCTCGTGATGGCCGCGGCGCCCGCGGGCATTCGCTGGGAGCGCTCCCTGGACGCGGCGATGCGCTCGGCCAGGCGCACGCGGCGTCCGGTGATGATCCTGTTCCTCGACCCCTCGCCCGTGTCCGCGAAGTTCGAGCAAGCCACGTTTGGGGATGCGAAGGTGGTGCGGGCGTCGCGTGCTTGGCACTGCGTGCGCGTCGAGCGGGACCAACAACCCGAGCTGGCGAAGGCGCGCGGCGTCGCGGCGTTCCCCACGGTCGTGTTCACCGATCGAGCCGGGAAGGAGATCGGGCGGCTCGTCGGATCGCGCCCGCCTTCTGAGTGGCTTGAAGACGTGAAGGCGCTGCCCAAGCCGGTGGGTGGTCGCTAGAGGCGGAGGACGGCCTGCGCCAGGGCTTCGCTCAGGGTTTCCAGCCCCTTGGGCGACTTGGCGAACGCCTCGTCTTCCGCGTTGGTGATGACCAACATCTCCACGAGGAGCACGGGCACCTCCGAGTAGATCGAGCCGGTGAGCGCCCCCTGCTTTCCGCCGATCAAGGTGGCACCGTCGGTATGCAGGCCCCGGTCGGGAAGCGAGCCCTTCAAGCGCGCAGCCAGTTCGGTATGGAAGGTTTTCGCAAGCGTTGCGCTGGTCTCGCGGACGGCCTTCGACGGTCCGGTCGCCCCGCCGACCGTGCCGACCTTGTCCGGGTAGTACACCGCAAACCCGCGAGTCGCCCCCGCATCGCAGTGCAGCCGAAGCATCACGTCGGCGCGCGCCTTGTTGGCGATCTCGGCCCGGCGTTGGTTGGTGACCTTCTCGTCCACCGACTGCTTGGTCATCACGACGCGCACGCCCGCACGTTCCAGCTTGTCGCGCACCAGCACCGCGACGCTCCACGCCACCCCGACCTCGGTCAACGTCTTGCCGCGGGCGCCCGATCCGTTTTCGGAGGGATGGCCGGGGTCGATGCAGACGGTCTTGGGCCGCACGGGCGCGGCGGCGAGCCCCATGCCGAGCGCCCACGCGGCGAACGCCAGCACGATCCGCTTACGCATCGGGCGCCTCCACGAGGAATCCCTGCTGGACGCTGTTCATCTCGGTCTGCATGGCCACCAGCCTCGCGTAGATCCCCTGATCCTTGGCGAGCAGCTCTTCGTGGGTGCCGGTCTCCGCGATCCGGCCCTCCTCCATCACGATCAGCCGGTTGGCGTTGCGCAGGGTGCTGAGCCGGTGGGCGATCGCGAACACCGTGCGTCCGCTCACCAGCCGCTCCAGCCCCTCCTGGATCATCCGTTCGGTCTCGGTGTCTACGCTGGCCGTGGCTTCGTCGAGGATCAGCACCTTGGGGTTGTGGAGGATCGCCCGAGCGATGGCGATGCGCTGGCGTTCGCCTCCGCTGAGGCGATGGCCGCGTTCACCCACGTAGGTGTCGTAGCCGTCGGGGAAGTTGACGATGAAGTGGTGGGCGTTCGCCGCCTTGGCCGCCTCCATGACCTCCTCGATCGTCGCTTCCGGCCGACCGTAGGCGATATTGTGTCGGATTGAGCCGGGAAACAGATACGATTCCTGCAGGACGACCCCGACTTGGCGACGGTAGTCGTCCAGTTTGATGTTGCGCAGGTCCACCCCGTCGACCTCGATGCGGCCCTGCGTGGGGTCGTAGAACCGGAGCAGGAGGTTGATCATCGTCGACTTGCCCGCGCCGCTGTGTCCGACGAGGCCGATGATCTCGCCTGGCTGCACCTCGAGGTCGATCCCGTGGACGATCTCCCGGGCGCGTTCGTAGCCGAAGTGCACGTCGGTGAACTTCACGTGGCCCTTCATCTCTGGCATTGCCTCGGCGTGCGGGCTGTCCTCGATGTCGAGCGGCATGTCGAGAATCTCGAAGACGCGCTCGGCGGCGGTGAGGGAGCGGCTGGTCCAGTCGATCACTCGCTGCAGCATCATGAGAGGCTGGCTCAGCATGGCCACGTAGCCGATGAAGGCCGTGAGCTGCCCGAGGGTCATCGTTTTGGCGAGCACGGCCTGACCGCCGAACCACCAGACGACGAACGTCGACAGGCTCATGGTGAACACGACGACCGGAAAGAAGTTGGACCACCCGACTTCGGCGACGTAGCCCGTATGGGCGACGTCGGTGACGCGGCGCTCGAACTTCTGCTCCTCGAACGTCTCGCCGTGGAACGCCTTCACCACGCGTGTGCCCTGCAGCACGCCGTTCAGGGTGCTGCTCATGCGCGCCCAGGAGTGCCAGAAGCGGCTCCACACGCGCATCATCTTCCGCCGGAACCGGTTCACGGCAAACAGCACGAAGGGCAGAGGAATCAAGGCAAACACGGCGATCTTCCAGTTCACGATCAACATCGCGACGGGGATCCCCAAAAGCAGCGCCGCCTGGTTGACCGTGATCGGCACGCCGTCGACGAGCACGTCGTACAAGGCGCCCGTGTCGTTGGTCATGCGCGACATGATCGAACCGACGTTGCGCTTGTCGTAGAACGCGAGCGAGAGCTGTTGAAGCTTGTTGAACAGCCGGGTCCGGATGTTCACGGCCACGCCGCGGCTGAGGAACGCCACGTTCCGGCTCCGAGCGATCTGCACCAGCATGATCAAGACGCGCGACCCGATGAGGGCGGCCATGAGCCAGCCGAAGAGCCGCGTGTTCCCCTTCACGAGGACGTCGTCGACCAGGTGCAGGGTCAGGAACGGAGGCAGCAACTCCGCCGTGGTGCCCGCCAGGATCAGCAGCGTGCCCCAAACCAGCCGGAGACGGTACTCCCGCGTGAATTCGAAGAGACGGAGAAGGGTCTTGCCCTTGTTGAGGCACCCGAGGCACAGATCGCTGTCCTCCGGAAGGGGGCGGTTGCATTTCGGGCAGCGGCGGACCCGGTCTTCGAGCTCGGGCACGGGCTCGCCCTTGGCCATCGCCTCGAGCCGCTTGACCGCGCCGGCGATCTGGAGAGATCGGGCGCTGCTGGCCCGCAGCAGTTCGACGTGCGCACCGCCCACCGTCGCGAGGACCGCGACCGCGTCGACCAGATCTTCGAGCCGGGGGTCTCGAATCTCCGAGATCGGCCACTTGCCCACGCACTCGAACCCGAGGGGGGTCTTTTCGTAGCGGTAGGCGTGGAGATCGGTGACCACCAGGCACGCGTCGCCCAGCCTGCCGTCGAGCGTGAGATCGCTCTCGGTCGTGAATTGGTGTGCTTCCGTGGCGGGAAGATCGATTGCGTGCGGCACGAGCCCAGCCATGAGTCCCTATTGTGGCGTATCGAGGGAGGCTGGAAGGGGTTCGCCCGCCGCGATCGGCGGGCGATGCCTCGTTAGTGCTTGGCGGCCTTGGCCGCTAGGAGGGGATCGACCTTGATGCCGGGTCCCATGGTGCTGCTCAGCGTCACGCTTCGCAGGTAGCGGCCCTTCGCAGACGCGGGCTTGGCCTTGATCAGCGCGTCGAGCGCGGCCGCGAAGTTCTCCGCAATCTGCTCCTCGGTAAAGGAGACCTTGCCGATTCCCAGGTGGACGACGCCCGCTTTGTCGGCGCGGTACTCGAGGCGCGTGGCTCCCTTGATCTCGGCGACGGCGCTGCCCACGTTGTTCGTCACGGTCCCGTTGCGCTTGTTGGGCGTTCGGGGGCCGAGCATGCGGCCGATCTTGCCGATCTGGGGCGCCATCTCCTCCGTCGCGAGGATCACGTCGAAGTCGCGGAATCCGTTCTGGATCTTCGTGATCAGATCCTCGTCCCCGACGACGTCGGCTCCGGCCTCTTCGGCCTCCTTCTGGTGGTCGCCCTTGGCGAGCACGGCCACACGCTTGGTCTTGCCCGTGCCGTGCGGAAGGCTCGTGATGCCGCGCACGTTCTGGTCGCCCTTCTTCGGGTCGATGCCGAGGCGAACCGCCAGGTCGACGCTTTCGGGGAACTTGGCGTTCGCGCTCTCTTTGAGCAGCTTGATCGCGGCCTCGACGTCGTGGAGGGCGTCTCGATCGACTTTTTCGGCGATGGCCACGTAGCGTGGCGAGTGGGGTTTCTTCTTGACGTTCTGTCTCAACGGTTTCTCCTGTGGTGCAGGCGGCTCGGCACGGGGCCTTGCCTCCCACGAGATGGGCTCTCGACCGGTTTCGGCGAGAGCGACGACGAGCTAGGCCTCTTCTTCTGCCGGGGCAGCGGCCTTCTTCTTGGCGGGCGCCTTTTTGGCCGCGGGCTTCTTCGCCGCAGCAGGCTTCTTTTCCGCCGGTACCTTTTCGGCGGCTTCGGCCTTGGGCTTGGGCGCGGCCTTCTTCTTGGCGGCCGGCTTTTCAGGGGCCGGCGCGGGGGCCGCCTTCTCCTTGCCCTCGTACTTGGCGCGGAGGTCCTTCAGGATCTCCTTGACGCGCTTTTCCTTGCGGTGGCGCCGCTGGCGGATCTCTTTGTTCTTGATTCGCATAAACTTCTGGTCCTTGGGTGCGCGGCATCGGCCGCAGGAGGCCGTATTCCGAGCCCGTAAAGGATACCCCGCCTCAGCGGGGGGCCCCGCGCAAGGCCGCGAGATCTTCGGCGGTGGGGACCGCGACCCCCACGTGCTGCACGACCCGCGCCGCCGCCTGGGCTGCGAGTTCGAAGACTTCGGCCCGGAAGCCGACGGCCGCCCACCCGAGCGCCACGGCCGCGATGACGGTGTCGCCCGCTCCCGCGGTGTCGTACACCTCGACGCGCGGCGCGCGGACGCGCAACGTCTCGCCACCGACTGCGAGGAGCCCGCTTTCGCCCAGGGTCACCAGCAGCACGTCCACGCCGAGCCGTGCGCGCAGCGCCCGCCCCGCCTCTTCGGCGTCGGCGTCTTCGAGCGGTTTCCACAGATCGAGGGCGCCGGTGACCTCGGCGCGGTTCAAGCTCACCAGGGTCGCTCCCGCGTACTGCGCCAGCGACCGGGGTTTTGGGTTCACGATCACGGGAACGCCGGTCGCCCGGGCCGTCCGCACCGCGTGCTCGGCGACCGACGGCGTGAGCGCTCCCTTCAGGTAGTCGCTCAGCACCAGTACGTCCGCCTCGGGAAGGTGGGCGTCCACCTCGGATCTCAGCCGCGCTTCGATCGCCGCCGAGACCGGAGCGTCGTCCTCGTGGTCGATGCGCAGCACCTGGTGCGAGTGGTCGGCCACGACGCGCGTCTTGCGCGTCGTGGTTCTTGTTCCGTCCCTCACGATCCCGCGGGCCTCGATGCCCTCCGACTCCAGCTCGCTGGCCAGACGGTCGGCCGGCTCGTCGTCCCCCGCCACCCCGAGGATGGAGGCGCGGCCGCCCAGCGCGACGATGTTCCGCGCGACGTTGGCCGCGCCGCCCGGAACGTGGGCGGTGCGCTCCTGGCGCACGACCATCACCGGCGCTTCCGGACTGATGCGCGTGGCCGAGCCGAAGAGATACTCGTCGAGCATGAGGTCGCCGAGCACGACGGCCCGGATGCCAACCAGGCGCCCGAGGAGTCCGGCGCTCACGCCGTGGGTTCCCCCGCCGGCACGGGCTTTCGCGCGCGCACCAGCACGGCGATGCCAAGGACTACCAAGACCAGGGCGGCGACGTGGCCCTCGGTGAGCGGACTGCGGCCGATCGTCGTCGACGTGGTGCCCGCCCGCCAGAACTCGTACACAAAGCGCGCGAGGCCGTGCACCACCAGAAAGACGCCGAAGCTGCGGCCGCGGACGAGACCCCGGCGCTCGACCAGGAGGAGCACGGCCAGGCCAGCAAGGTTCATGAACGAATCGTAGATCTGGGCGGGATGGTAGAGGCCGGGCAGCCCCTCGATCGAGATCGCCCAGGGGAGGTCGCACACGCCGCCGTAGCAGCATCCGTTCAACAGACACCCCACGCGGCCGATCGCGTGGCCGACGAGCATGGGGCCGCCGGCGAGGTCGAGGAACGCGAGGACCGGCTTCTTGCGGCGCCAGCAGCCCACCACGATCGCCAGAAACCCGAAGATCAGTCCGCCAAAGCTGGTGAGTCCCTCGAACTGGAGGCTCAGGAGCTTCTCCGGGTGCTGGCTGTAGAACGGAATCTCCTGGACGATGAACGCGATGCGCGCGCCGAGCACGCCCGCGATGAGTGCCCAGAAAGCGATGTCCGACACCTCGTCCGGTTCGAATCCGAACCGCCGCGCGCGGGACCGCGCGAACCAGAGCGCCGTCACGAAGGCGACGAGCATCAGCAGTCCAAAGCTGTGGACTTTGAAGCCAAAGATCTCGAAAAGGACGGGGTGCATGGGGGAGTTCGGGGCGATTCTACCTACGCCGAGGGCGCCCTGGGACGTTCTCAAAGGGTGAGGTGCCCGGGGGCGGGGTGCCCGACAAGGGTAAAAGGGTCGCATGATCGACGCGTCGCTCCAGGCCGAGGTGCTGAACCAGGCGCTCCCGTACATCCAGCAGTTCCGCGGCCAGACGTTCGTGATCAAGTACGGGGGCAACGCGATGCGCGACCCGGCCGTGCTGCACGGCGTGATCCGCAACGTGCTGCTGCTGCAGCTCGTGGGGATCCGCGCCGTGCTGATCCACGGGGGCGGCCCCGAAATCGATCGTTGGCTCGAGCGTCTGGGGATCGCGAAGCGCGTTGAAAACGGTCTGCGCGTCACCGACGCCGACACGATGGCCGTGGTGGAGATGGCGCTCGCCCGCACGAACAAGCAACTGGTCGCCGAGGTGCAGAAGGCGGGCGGGCTCGCGATCGGGCTCTCCGGCCGGGACGGGGGGCTGTTGACCGCCGAACCCATCTCCGAGTCCCTGGGGCGCGTCGGCGAGGTGATCGGGGTGGACACGCGCGCGATCGAGATGGCGTTGGACGCAGGCTTCGTCCCGATCGTGTGCTCGGTCGCCTCGGACACCCAGGGCGAGAGCCTCAACGTCAACGCGGACAGCGCGGCGGCGGCGCTGGCGGGCGCGATCCACGCGGGAAAGCTGATTCTGCTGACCGAAACCGACGGGGTGCTCGCGGCGCGCCAAGATCCGACCAGTCTCATCAGTCGGCTGACCCCCGAGCGCGCCCGCGCGATGATCGCGGACGGCAGCGCGGACGCGGGGATGATCCCCAAGCTCGAGGCGGCCCTTCACGCGTTGGACGAGGGCGTCCCCCGCGTGCACTTCCTCAACGGCGGGCGGCCCAACTCGTTGCTGATCGAGGTGTTCACGGACGAGGGGATCGGCACGATGATGGAGCGCGACCGACGCTAGCGGTTGCCCCGCGGGCTGTACTTGCGCAGCATGGCGTTGCCCCGCTCCTTCGCGGTTTCCGCAAGCTCCGGCTTTCCCGCGGCTTCGTAGAGCCGCACGATCTCCGACCACGCCCTGGCCAGATGGAACGGCCGGGCTATGAGGAAGGCCTGCCCGGGCTCGGATCGGCGGTCCACGCGGACCCGGAGGTGCTGGGTGATGGCGTCCTCGAGGAGCTGAGCCAGCTCCGCATCGAATCCGTGGCCCTTGGCGGGCGGAACGATCTCGTAAAGGACCGCAAGGAGGATGGGCGCGGCCTGCTCGTCGGGCGTGTCGAACACGGAGCGAGCGGCTGCGATCGCCTCGGGAATGTGGCCGAGATGCGCTTCCGCCGAGGCTAGGCGCAAGCGGTCGTTGACTCGGCGGTCTTCCGATGCGGGGTGCTGGATCGCCACAAGCAGGGCGGCGCGCGCCAGCGGCCAGTTCTTCGCGGCGAGAAACACCTCCGCGTACTCCCAAGCCTTGTCCACGGGGATGTGGTCGAGATCGATCGTGCCGATCGTGTCTTCGGCGTACTGCTGGATCCGCTTCAACCCCTCCTGCTCGGTGATCTCCCCCTTTTCCACCCGCACCATCGTGGCGTCGGAGGCGGTTTTGAGGTTTCGGCGGAGCACCTCGGGCTGCAGGATGCCGACCTGCGTGGGATCGTTGGGGTCCGGCGGAGTGTCCACCTGGCACCCCGCGGCGACGACGAGGCAGAGCGCCGCGAGCCAGCGCAAGTTCAGCCCACCATCTGGAGGCGGCCGCCGTCGAAATGGGCGTCGCGGTAGATCTCGCTGCCGCAGAACGTGAGGAGCGCCTTGCCCTTGAACGGCATGCCGTTGAACGCCGTGTTCTTGCCCTTGCTGAACGTCTTGGCGACGTCGAAAGTCCACTCCAGCTCGGGGTCGATCACCGTGACCTGGGCGACCGGCGTCTCTCCGGGCTTGAGGGAGCCGCCGTCGAGTCGAAGGATCTTCGCGGGCGCCGTGCTGAGCTTCCGAACGGTCTCGAGCGGCGAGAGGATGCCGTTGTGGGTGAGGTGCGTAAGGGTCGCGGCGAGCACGCTTTCGAAGCCGACCATGCCGAAGGGCGCGTCGTCGAACGGCGCATGGACCTCGTGGCTTGCGTGGGGCGAGTGGTCGCTCGCGATGCAGTCGATGGTGCCGTCGGCGATCGCCTGGAGGATGATGTCCACGTCCACCTGCGTGCGCAGGGGCGGCTGCATCTTGAAGTGGCTGTCGAATTCGGCGACGTCCTCTTCGGTGAAGATGAAATGCTGGGGAACGACCTCGCAGGTGACCGGGGCGCCGAGATACTTCGCCTGCCGAATCATCTCGACGGAACTCCACGTGCTTACCCGCATGATGTGCAGCTCGCATCCCGTGTTCAGCGACAGGAGGCAGTTGCGCATCACGGCGATGTCCTCCGCCGTGCGCGGGACGCCCTTGAGGCCGAGCATCGCGCTCATGGCGCCCTCGTTCATGCTGCCGTGCCGCGCGAGGTTGGCGTCTTCGCAGTGGGCGAGGACCGGCAGGTCGAGCTGGACGCAGAACTCCATCGCCTTGGTCATGACCAGAGCGTCTTGGATCGGGAAGCCCTCATCGCTCGCCGCGACGATGCCCGCACTCTTCAGGGCGGCCAGGTCGGCCAGCTCCTCGCCCCGCATCCCCTTGGTCAGCGCGCCCACGGGCGCCACGAAAACGCCGCCGGCCTCGGGCGAGGCCGCTCGATCGAGCAGGAAGTCGATCAACGCCGGATTGTCGAGAGGCGGGTTCGTGTTGGGCATGCAGCACACGGTCGTGAACCCTCCGGCCGCCGCGGACTGCGTTCCGGTCACGATGGTTTCCTTGTGCTCGCCGCCCGGTTCGCGCAGGTGGCAGTGGGGATCGACCAGTCCGGGTGTGATCCAGTAGCCCGTGCAGTCGAAGAGGTCGTCGACGTCGGTCTCGTCCACGGTCTCCCCGTACTCGACGATCTGATCGTCCTCGATGACGAGGCTGCCGACGAAATCGAGGTCCTGCGAGGGGTCGAGGATTCGACCGTTCTTGAGGAGAATCTTCATACGTTCGCCTTCGTTTTGGGTGCCGGCCGCCGTTTGGGCCTGGCTTTGGGTTTGGCGGGCGCCTTGGGCTTGGGCGGCTCCTCGGTGAACACCCAGTGAAGGGCCGCCATGCGCACGAAGATGCCGTTGCCGATCTGGTCGGTGATCGCCGAGCGGTCGAAATCGGCCGCCGTGTCGTCGACCTCAACGCCGCGGTTGAGCGGTCCGGGGTGCATGACCAGGCAGTCGTCCTTGGCGAACCGGAGCGTATCGCGGTTGATCTGGTACAGCTTGGCGTACTCGCCGCTCGAGCTCACCAGTCCCTCGGACATACGTTCGCGCTGAAGCCGCAGGCAGATGATCACGTCGGCGTCGGCGACCCCGTTCTCAAGGTCGTAGTAGACGCTGCCCGGCAGCATCGACGTGTGACTGGGCATCAACGTGCGCGGTCCGACGAACCGAACCGAGGCGCCCATCTTGTGGAGGAGCCAGGCGTTCGATCGGGCGACCCGCGAGTGTTCCACGTCGCCGACGATCGCGACGGTGAGCCCCTTCAGGGAGCCTTTCCTTTCGAGGATCGTGAGCGCGTCGCCCAGCGCCTGGGTCGGATGTTCGTGCTGGCCGTCGCCGGCGTTCAGCACCGGGGCGCCGAAATAGCGCGCGGCGAGGATGGGGGTTCCGCTCGAGCGGTGGCGGATCACCAAGGCGTTGAGCCGTTCGTAGCGGAGCGTGAGGATCGTGTCCTTGAACGTCTCCCCTTTTCCCATCGAACTGCCGGCGGCGCCGAAGTTCGCGGTCTTCAGCCCGAGGTAGTGGGCGGCCTGTTCGAACGAAACGCGGGTCCGGGTCGATCCCTCGAAGAAGAGCATGCCCACCACGTACTGGCCGAGCTGGGGGAGTTTCTTCCCGGCAACGACGGCGCGTTTGAACTCGGCGCCCCGCTCCAGCAGCGTTTCAATGTCCGATTTCTCAAGATGTCGGATGGCAAGCAGGTTGCGGCCCATCAGTCGACTCCCTCCCCGTCAGCGTGGTTCAACACTACCGCATCCTCCCCGTCGTACTCGTGCACCTTGACGATGATGTGGTCGTCCCGCCGGGTGGCCACGCTGCGGCCACAGTAGTCGGGTTGGATCGGCAGCTCGCGGTGGCCCCGATCGACGAGCACGGCCATCTGCACGCTGCTGGGCCGGCCGAACCGCATCAAGGCGTCGAGCGCGGCCCTGGCCGTGCGGCCCGTGTAGATCACTTCGTCCACCAAGATCACGCGCTTGCCGTTGACCTCGAACGGAATCTCGGTCTCGTCGTTCTCCGCCGCCGGGCGATCGTCCCGAAACGCCCCGACGTCGAGCTTCCCGCACGGCACGGTCGTTCCCTCGATCTGGGTCATCACGAAGGCCAGGCGCTTGGCCACGGGCCATCCGCGGCGCATCACGCCCACCACGACGAGCCCCTCGGCGCCGCCGTTGGCCTCAAGGATCTCATGAGCCATGCGGCCGAGCGTGCGGCGCATATCCCCGGCGTCGAGCAGCACGGTCCCCATCGCGCCCATTATGGCCGTTCGCGCCGAAAAAGAGGGTGGGGGCGGGGACCCTTTCGCGACGCGGCTTCGAAGAAACCCGGCAACGTTCGCAAGGGCGGCCGCCCGCACGGCTGGAATCAGCCCTGGAGGGGATGGCGGGGCCCATGGGGACGCCATGTTCCCTGAAAACCTCGCGTCTCTCCTCAAGTTCGCGTCGTTGGGTGCCGACAAATCTACTAGCACTCCGACCGCCGGGAGATATGACGCATGTACGAACCCTATTGGGGCCTATCCGAACCACCCTTCAGCCTCACGCCCGATCCTCGATTCCTCTATATGAGCCGCGGGCATGAGGACTCGTTGATGATGCTGCATTACGCCATCACCCGCAACAAGGGCGCCGCGATGCTCGCGGGAGCGATCGGCCTGGGGAAGACCACGGTCAGCCGCAAGCTCCTGGAGCTGATCGATCCGGTCCAGAACCGCGTCGTGTTGATCGTCAACCCGATCCTGACTCCGATCCAGATCCTTCGCGAGATTCTGAGCCAGCTCGATGTCGAGTCCCAGTCCCGCAACCGGCAGGTGCTGGTGCAGGAGCTGCACAAGACGCTTCTGGGCTGCTACGAGCGCGGGCAGCGCGTGGTCGTGATTATCGACGAGGCGCACCTGATCCGCTCCGGAAACACGCTCGAGGAGCTTCGGCTTCTGCTGAACTGCCAGATGAACGACCAGTTCCTGATCAGCCTCGTGCTGCTGGGTCAGCCCGAGCTGCGGGGGAAGATCCAGCGCGTCCCGGCGCTCGAGCAGCGCCTGGCGGTCCGGCACACGCTGCACCCGCTCGACGTGAACGAGACGGGGGAGATGATCCTGCACCGCCTGCGGGTCGCCGGCTACACGGGCGAGCTCACGCCGTTCACCCCCGACGCCCTCTACGAGATTTTCAAACATTCGAAAGGCACGCCCCGCGTGATCAGCCACCTCGCGGACAACGCGCTCCTGGTGGGGATGGCCCAGAAGGTCAAACAGATCGATGGGTTCCTGATGAACAGCGTTGCGCTGGAATACACGGGAGTTGAAGCCGCATGAACTTGGCAGACGCGATCCGACGAGCCGCCACCGTGGCGGGAAACAAACCTATGGAACAACCCGAGATCTTCGCCGCTGCGCCGACCATCGAACCCGATTGGGAGCCGCAGGTCTTCGAACCGCCGACCGACTCGGAACACGCCGCCGCGGAGCCGCAGAGCCCCGAGGTCGAAGCCATCGAGGTGGGAGCGTCGATCCCGGCCCAAGCCCCTGCGGGCGGAATGGTCCGGGTCGAAGTGTTCCTGCCGTCCGATCAGCTCACGGGCTTCTTCCGAGCGGTCGCGGCCACGCAACATCCGATCCTCACGCTGCGCGAGGCTTCCAGCTTCCTGCGCGTGTCGGCCACGACCCTTGAGGATCTTGCCGGCAAGGGAAAGGTCCCCGCATTCAAGGTGGATGGCCGCTGGCGCTTCGCCAAGACGAGCCTGGAAGAGTGGATCGCCGAGCGCCATCGCGAAGCGAAGGAGAGTCGAAATGTCGCTTAAGCTGTTTGGCAAGAAGAGTGTTCTGGGGCTGGATATCGGCCACCACACCATCAACGGCGTGTTGATCGACCGGACCGCGGACGGCTGGCGCGTGTCACGTTTCGGAAGCGTTCCCACGCCCCCCGAAACCGTGCGCGAGGGCGTCGTGATCGACGACCAGGCCGTGGGCGCCGCGATCCGGCAACTCATGAAGGAGCACCAACTGAACGCGACCGGGGCGAACATCGCCGTGTCGGGAGCTTCGGTGGTCGTGCGCACCGTGCGCATCCCCCGCATGCCCGAAGCGACCCTGCGCAAGTCGATCAAGTACGAAGCCAGCCGCTACGTGCCGAGCTCGGTCGAGGAGAGCCACATCGAGTTCGAGATCGTCGGCATGGCCGACGAGAACCAGATGGACGTCATGGTCGTCGCGGCTCCCCGCGACGTCGTGGCCAGCCGGATCAAGGCGTGCGCGGCCGCGGATCTCGAGGTGGAGGTCGTGGACATCGAGTCGTTCGCCACGTACCGCTCGATCGTCGAGGCCGACCCGAACAAGACGTGGCGCGAGGACACGATCGCCCTCGTCGACATCGGTTCCTCCACCACGAGCATGAGCGTGGTGAGCCACGGGATGTTCTGCATGACGCGGTCGATCCCGCACGGGGGCCAGACCCTGACCGAGGCGCTGAAGAGCTACTTCAAGCTGTCCGATCCGGACGCCGAGACGGGCAAGTCCCAGCTCGACGTGTCGGAGCTGACGGTCGAGGGGCAGCCGTCCGAGAATCCGCCCCTGCGGGTGCTCCAACCCCACCTCGACGATCTCGTTCGCGAGGTCCGGCGATCGCTCAACTACTACCAGTCGCAGCAGACCGAGACGGGTGTGGCCGCTCCGGTGACGTCGCTGGTGGTGACCGGTGGAGGCGCCAAGCTTCACGGCCTGGCGAAGTACATCGGACACAAGCTGCAGCTCGAGACGGTCTCCGCAGGCGTTTTCGAGAACCCGCGCTTCGTTGCGGCGGGCGTTTCCGACGGGAACGGACTCGACTTGACGGTCGCGACGGGGCTCGCGATGAGGGCCCACCAGAAAGCCGCGTAAGCGCGGAGGAATCACGATGCCACTGATTAATCTCATCCAAGAGGAGAAGCTCGCCGAAAAGCGCGTAGAGCGCCAGACTCGGCTGTACTTCTTCGGGTTCGTGGGGTCCGCCATCGCTTCGGCGGGCGCCTTCGGATTTCTCCTGTTCCTCACGGAGTCGCTGCGCGGCGAAGAAGGACGGCTGAAGGCGCAAGCCCAGAAGGTCGCTCCGCTGCTCAAGCAGATCGAGGAGAACCAACGAGCGTATTCGGAGTACGCACCCCGGCTCAAGACGCTGCAGGACGCCCAGGCGATGACCAGCCGGTGGGACCGCATTCTCTCCCACCTGACGGTCAACACGCCGGTCGACACGTGGCTCACCGGCATGCGGTGCGTGCAAACCGATCCCACCAAACCGGTGGAAATCGACTTCGTCGGGCTCAGCGTGGCTCAGGAGCGCGTGGGCGAATACATGCTCCGACTCCAGAACTGCGCGGATCTCGAAAGCGTGAACCTCAAGTTCACGCAGGAGAAGGTCACCCAGGACGGCCACGGCATCGAGTTCGATATCGGCTCTCAGATCGCCGGGACCGCCAAAGAGAAGAAGGTCGCCGAAGAAGGCAAGGAGGGGCAATCCGCATGAAGGCCAAGCCGAATCCCAGACTCTATATGGGGCTCGCTGTGCTCACGTTGGTCGGTGGCAGCGCCGCCTCGTACTACCAGTACTCGGCGTTTACCGACCAGAACGACGTCGTGGAGAAGCTTCGGGTCGACACCCGTCCCGAGGACAAGATCCAAGTGGAGGTCGAGCAGTCCAACCAGAAGTTGGAAGCATGCCTCGACCAGCTGCGCCATCTCGAGCAGGGCGTTCCCCAGTTCGCGTACGTGCCGACGATGTTGAACGAGCTCGAGCAGCTCGGGAACAGCACGGGCATCGAAGTGCTCGGCGTGCGTCCGGTCGCTGTTCAGAAGTCCCCCAAGGACGAGAAGGCGAAGAAGGAGAAGAGCCCCTACCAGGAGCTCGAGATCGAGGTCAAGGGTCGCGGCGAGTACGCCAACGTCCTGCGCTTCGTCAGCGCGCTCCAAGCGTTCCCCAAGATCGTCGAGGCGCGCACCGTGGCGCTGACCCCGAAGAACGAAGTGGGGCGCGTGGGTGCCCCGCGGCTTGAGGTCGAGGTTCACCTGCGGGCGTTCGTCTTCCCGCCGCCGCGCAACCCGATCGAGGCCGCATCCCAGGCAACGCCCCCGGCTGTTGCGGATGAAGCCGCCAAGGAGGTGCCGACCGATGGACGATAAGAAGAAGGTGATCGTCGTGGTCGTGCTCGCCGTGATCATTCTCGCCGTCGGCACGTTTCAGCTGACTTCGGGATCGTCGGCCCCGGCCGAGCCCCCGAAGGAAGCGAAGAAGTCCGACGCGACGAAGGTCTCGCCGATCGACGAGGGTCCGAAGAACGCGGAAGTCGCAACGCCGCTGGCGATGCGCGACCCGTTCGAGCCGGCGGAGATCGCCTCCACCCTCGCGGACCCGGCTCCCACGCCTCCGTCGACGCCGGAGCCCAAGCGGCCGACGGGTGTTTCGAATCCGATCGACCTGACGGGCATCGGGCAGCTCCCCAACGCGGACATCGGCATCCAACCGGTGGAGCCGCCGGCTCCGAAGGACGTGTTCGCCTACTCGCTCGCCGGCATCGTGATCGGCGACCGGCCCGCAGCCCTGTTCGCGGACGGCGCCGGCAACCAGAAACTCGTTCGCGAAGGCGGCGCCATCGATGGCGACGCACGACTTGTCTCCATCTCGCACGGCAAGGTCACCGTGTCCTACAAGGGCGAGAAGATTTCGATTACGTTAGGAGGAAACTCAAGTGGTAACTAGAGGAAAAGGCATCATTCTCGGTGCCGTGTTCGCGCTCGCCGTGGCCACCGCGGCCGCGCAGGGCACGTTGGCGGGTGTCGAGACCCAACCCGTCGGCGAGGGCATCGAGGTCCAGATCCTCGGTGACAACCTCGCGAAACCGAAAGAGATCCGGGTCAACGGCAACAAATCGTACATTCTCGAGTTCGATGCGAAACTGCTGGGCCGCGCCCAGCGGAAGAACATCGGGCAAGGCGGATTGAGCTACTGGAGCTGCGTGTGGTACTCGGCGCGGCCCCCGAAAGTGCGCGTCCTGCTGCAGATCGGCGCGGATGACACGCCCGCCTTGGAGCAGAACGAAAAGGGCTGGATCGTCCACCTGAACGTGCCGTCGGGCACGGGGGGCGCGATCCCCATGGGTGCGACCGTGCCGCCGATCCGTCGGGATTCGGGCGCGGCCAAGCCCCCGGCGGACGCCATTCCGCCCGACGCGGTCGTCCCTCCGATCCAGTCGGTGTCGGACCTCGTCTCGTCGCTCGTGCATCCCGCCGGGAAGACGCAGCCCAAGGTTGAGACGACGCCTCCTTCCAAGGATGCGATCCCGCCCGATGCGGTCGTGCCTCCTTTGCGGTCGGCTGACGAGGTTCTTTCCGCGCTGAACGGCCAAGACTCGAAGGCCGTCTCGACGACCAAGGCCATGGTGAGAGCCCAGACGACAACGCCTCCCGCCAAGGTCCCCACGACCAACGCGGCCATCGATCTGGCGCTGAACGGCGTGGATCCGACGGTCAAGGCCGCGGTCAACCTCGCGGCGAACCCCAAGGCTCCCGCACGCCCCAAGACCAGCACGGTCAGCCTCGACTTCGTCAATGCCGAGGTCGTTCAGATCCTCAAGGCCCTGGCCCTCCAGGCCAACGTCAACATCGTCACCGCGCCCGAGGTCAAAGGCGCGCTGACCGTCACCCTCGATCGGGTCAGCGTCGAAGAGGCGCTCGACTTCGTCACCACGATGACCGGCCTTCGCTACGGCCGCGTGGGCAACACCTACATGGTCACCTCGGCGGGCAAGTACGCCGAAGCGATGCGCACGCTCACCAAGCGCGGCGACGAGGCCTACGAGACGCGCGTCGTGCCGATCTACAGCGGCGCGGGCACACAGATCAAAGCGTCGATCCTCCGCTCGATTCCGAGCGAGACGACCGAGGGCACGTTCGAAATCGTGCTTCCCTCGGAGGAGACCAAGGTCGAGAAGAAGGCCACCGTCGGCGAAGCGCAGGGCGCAGGCGCCGAGCAGCAGGCCGGCAAGGGCAACAGCACGACCGTGGAGAGCAAGACCACGACCGATGCCGTCGACGCGTACGTCGTGCTCATCGGCAGCGGCACGCGCTTGACCCAGGTTCAGAGCCTGGTCACTCGGCTCGACACGCAACTGTGCCAGGCGATGGGGATCAACATCCCCAACTCCAGCTCGATGGCCCGCGCCACGTACCAGGTCCGCGGCGGCTCGGCGACCGACCTCATGAAGGCGGTGGCGGGCGAGAAGAACAAGGTCGGCAACGTCGAGATCTCGGCGACTCCCTCCTCGAGTTCGAGCGGACAGACGATCGTGCTCTATGGCCGCGAGAACGAGGTGACGCACGTGATGCAGACCCTCGCGCAGCTCGACAGCAGCGACGAGACCGTGGCGGAGTTCGTGAACTACGACGTGAAGTACGTCGATCCGCGAAGCCTTCGCGAGAGCCTCATCGCCGCGGTGCCGGGTCTCCGGGCCACCGTGGCCCCGGCCCCCGCGGGCAATCCGCGGGTCTACCAGGCAGGCGCCGCGAAGAACCAGGGGACCGAGACCGTCAATCAGAGCGGCGGGTCCAACGGAGCCGCCGCAGGTGGCAACGCGGCCGAGGTCAGCGTTAAGGGCGACAGCTCGGTGAACGCGGCCGAGGGCCTGGGCCAGCCCTTCTCGGACTACGAGAAGGTCACGCAACCCATGCGCCTGATCCTCAGCGGAACGCCGGAGATGCTCGACCGGGCGAAGGACTACCTCACGGTCGTCGACGTCGCCCCGCGCCAGATCGCTCTGGAGCTGCGGGTGATGGAGATGAGCAAAGAGGACGCCCTCAAGCTCGGCATCGACTGGAGCCTGATGACCGGCGGGACCGTCAAGTCCTTCCGCATCAACCAGGGTCTGGGCGGCACGCCGTCCACCCCGGGTGTGAGCAGCGGCTCGCTCGGCTTCGCGGGCGGCGGATCGGCCGACGTCACGGCGATGCTCGACCAGATCTCGGACAAGAACAACCTCATCGCGCGGCCGAACCTGCTCGCGATCGACGGGCGTGAGAGCGAGATCTTCGTCGGCGACGTGGTTCGCTACGTCGAGAGCATCGTGACGAGCCAGAACGGCACGACGGTCACCACGGGCGAAGTGCCCGTCGGCGTCCGCCTGGCCGTGTTCCCGCGCGTCGGCGGTTCGGACAGCATCACGCTGGACCTGCGTCCGGTCGTGAGCAGCCTGACGAGCTTCACGCCGGTGCCCGGCGGTGGCAACCTGCCGCAGACGAGCGTGCGCATCGCGCAGAGCACCGTGAACATCAAGAGCGGCGAGACGATCGCCCTCGGCGGCCTCATCCACGATGAGGACCGACGCATCGTATCGGGCATCCCGATCCTGAAGGACCTTCCCATCGTGGGCATGCTGTTCCGACGGTCGGACACCCGCAAGGTGCGCACCGAGGTGGTGATGTTCCTCACCGCGCGCATCGTCAACGAGAACAACCGCGGCGGCGCTGCCGATCCGCGCAACTCGGAGAAGACGAACCCCGACGAGCGCCGCAGCGGCGGCTAGCGTGGGGCGAAGGGCCCCGGCTCGCATGCGAGCCGGGGCCCTTCTTGGTTTGTGGTTTGTGGTTTGTGGTTTGTGGTTGCCGGAACCCCCTCGCCCTCCCCCTTCCGAGGGGGAGGCAGTGAGCGTAGCGAACTGGGTGGGGGCTCCCGGGGGTCTGGGGGAGAGCGGGCAGGGGGGTGAGGGGCTGGTGCGGTTTGTCGTTTCGTTTGTCGCGAGTTCAGTGCCAACGGCTAGATGGCAACACTGGGCCTGAGTCTGCGCCAGGCGGCCTCTGCCACGAGACGCAGGGCGAGCATCAACAAGTGGATTCCGGCTCCCAGTGCGAAAGTGAGCGCTGCGACCTGGAGGGCCGTGGGCAAGTACCCCACGAGTTGAGGCCCGAATCGGTCCGCTAGCGTCGGCAGGGCCTCGGGGAATTCGGTGGACCAGGATTCGGCCGCTTGGGTAGATACCTGGGTCGAGATCAGCATCAACTTGCCGCGTGTCCGCCACTGCTCCTTCGCTTCCTCGAGGTCCTGGATTCGAACGGTGGGAAGGTCCGAGGATTTCATCGCCAGTGGGTCTGGTGCATTCGGTTCGGAAGGAACTAGATAGCCCGAGGAAGTTGTCAGGGAGGCCAACGCCCTCGGATCGCCCCTGCCGTAGGCTCGCTCCATTTGTTCAAGCTTCGACAACCACGAGGTACCGTTGGCGATCACGTTTCGTTGACGCTCCAGGGCCGACGCCGCTGTCGGCGCGAAGAGGAGCCCCATGCCGTCCTTTTCGCCCAGGTCGATCGTTGCAGACGCGAGGAAAACCCAGGTTGTCAGGCCCGCCGCAAGAGAGGCTGCGCCCATTTCGCGCCACGCAAACCTCCGAGTCCTCCATGCAATGATTGCGAAGACAAGAAGGTACGGGGGCACAAACCATGAGAACTCGAACGGCACGTGGTATCCGTTGGCAACCATCCCCGCGACCAACACCATGGGGGCTATGAAGGTCAGGGCGGCCAAGGCGCGGGAGCGCCGGGGGCCACAGGCTCTGAGCATCTGGATACTCAGCGTCCTCGGGTCGCCGAACTCCCTCACAGCAGCCTCCGCATCCCCTCTGTGCGCCGCCCTCAGGTCTTCCAGGTGGTTGGCCGCCTCGTCGAGAAGTTCCTGGCGGGCTTTGGGCTCCAGCCGGGAGAGCCGTTGGCGTAACTCCTCCAAGGCTTGTTCGATGGGATCAGCCACAAGGCACCTCCTTGACGCCGAGCAGGGCGATCACGGAGGCGGAGAACTCGGCCCACTCCAGGCGTCGCTTGCCAAGCTCCTTCTTGCCCTCGGGAGTCACGGAGTACACCTTCCGGTTCGGCCGCCCTTCCTGCTCAAGCCATTCGGAAGCCACCCATCCGCGCTCCTCAAGTGCGTGTAGGATTGGATACAGTTGGCCGTCCCCAACCTTCAGCGCCTTGGAGCCTGCAGCTCGAATGGTCTTGGCAATGTCGTACCCATGCTTCGCCCCGCCCCCGAGCGCCGCCAGCACCAACGATTCGAGATCAGGCTTGAATCTCATAAATTGATTGTATCACAGTTTGTTATATATCAAACCACAAACCACAAACCACAAACCAGAAAGCTACCGCCGCCCAAACCCCTGGCCGAGCAGCCACTCCTTGAGGACCTCGCGGCCGGTGAGGTGGTGGTCGTCCACCCGCCTTCCCGAGCGCATGCGCCAGGTCACGTCGCCTTTCATCTGTTGCGATTCGTAGAACGCGCGCATCCGTGCGTCGTACTCCGCGGGGTCGGGCTGGCCGTAGGTCTCTCGGAACCAGACGTCCTCTTGGCGCAGCCGCGGCTTGATCGCGGCGGTCGACTCCTCGGCGGGCCAGCCGAGGCAGAGGCCGAAGGCGCCAAACGTGCCTTCGGGGAGGTTGAGGAGGGTGCGCACGCCCTCCGGGTCGTTGCGCAGGGCGCCGATGTAGCAGATTCCCAGTCCGAGCGACTCCGCGGCGCACACCATGCGCTCGGCCGCCAGCGACGCGTCCACGAGTGCCATCGCGAAGAACTCGGTGTAGTCGAGGCCCGTGGGCTGCTGGCCCACCGCGAGGGCCGCCCCGCGCAACCGGTGGTGGTCCACGAGGAACGCGAAGAACCACGGGGCCGTGTGCACCTGCTTCTGGTCCGCGCACAGCCGGGCGATCGCGGCCCGGCGCTCGGGCTCTTGGATGGAAATCAGCGACCAGAGCTGGAGGTTGCTGCTCGTCGCCGCGCTCTGCGCCGCGCCGACGAGTCCCCGCACCACCGATTCGGGCACGTCCCGCGCCGCGTACTCCCGCACGCTGCGGTGCCGAACAAACGGGGCGAGCGCCTCGTCCGCCTCCGGAGGCTCGGACCCGAAGCGAAGGCGCCACGCGTGATCGAAGGACTCGTCGAACATTTTCTTATTGTGGTGGGAACGGGGTGCCGATGAAGACTCCAGTGCATCGTCAGCATTCGATGTTCGGGTGGAGGAGGGAAGCGAGCGCCTGTGGGAGTGCGCGAGCTTGCTCGTCGCCTTGCCTTCGAGCGGCTTGCCGCGAGTCCATTGCGGAACCGGCGACAAGTCGCCGGCGCGAAGGGCGACGAGCAAGCTCGCGCACTCCCAAGGGACCGAGCCGTGTACCCCAATTGTGAAGTTTGGCGATGGACTAGAGGAACTCGGCGATGAGGTTCTCCAGCATCTCCTGCCGGCCCGAAACGGGTACCGGGTTGCCGTGCTCCCTCACGTACGCCTCGCAATCCTCAAGCGACGCGTTGCCGTCCATCACCCCCTCGCCGAACGCCCCGTTCCAGCGCGCGTAGCGCTCCTCCACAAACCGCGCGAGGCGGCCATCCTCGCGGATCGCGTGGGCGGCCTCGAGTCCCGCGGCGAACGCGTCCATCGCCCCGATGTGCGCGTAGAACAGGTCCATCGGATCGCTCGATGCGCGCCGGACCTTGGCGTCGAAGTTGAGCCCGCCCGTGGTGAACCCGCCCATCTCCAAGATCTCGAACATCACGTAGGTGGCCAGGGCCACGTCGGTCGGGAACTGGTCGGTATCCCACCCGAGCAGCGTGTCGCCGACGTTCGCGTCGGTGGAGGCCAGCGAGCCCGCGAGCCGGGCCACGCGCAGCTCGTGCTGGATCGTGTGGCCGGCGAGGGTGGCGTGATTGGTCTCCACGTTGAGCTTGAAACGTCCGAACAGGCCGAACTCCCTCAGGAAGTTGAGGCACGCTTCGACATCGGAGTCGTACTGGTGCTTGGTCGGCTCCATCGGTTTGGGTTCGATCATCAACGTGCCTCGGAACCCGATGGCTTTGGCGTGGTCGGCGGCCATCTCGAGGAAGCGGGCGAGCTGCTCGCGCTCGCGCTTGAGATCGGTGTTGAGCAGGGTGTCGTAGCCCTCGCGGCCGCCCCAAAACACGTAGCCTTGGCCGCCGAGGCGGTGCGTGGCCTCCATCGCGTGCTTGACCTGGGCCGCCGCATAAGCGAATACGTGCGGGTCGGGGCTGGTGGCCGCGCCGTTCTGGTAGCGCGGATGGCTGAACAGATTGGCCGTTCCCCAAAGAAGGGCGATGCCCGTCTCATGCTGCTTCCTTTCGGCCGCCTTGGTCAGGGCGTCCAGGTTGGCGCAGCCCTCGTCGAAGGTCGAACCCTCGGGCGCGAGATCGTAGTCGTGGAAGCACCAGAGCCCGACGCCCAGCTTCTCGAAGAACTCGAAGGCCGCGTCGAGCGTGTCCATCGCCCGCCGCATGGGATCGGACGAGGCGTTCCAAGGGCGCACCATCGTCGGCGCGCCGAACGGGTCCTGCCCCAGCCCCTTGAACGTGTGCCAGTAGCAGACGGCGAAGCGAAGGTGCTCCGCCAGCGTGCGCCCGCCGACGATCCGGGTCGCGTCGTAGCGCTTGAACGCTAGGGGGTTCCTGCTGTCAGGCCCCTCGAAGGGCACGCGGTCGACCAGTTCGGGAAAGAAAGGCATGCCCGCATTTTAGCGGTGTCCACCCCGACAAACGACCAACGATCAACAACAAACGACTCCTAGCGGCAGCCGCAGCCGCACGTGCATCCGCAGTTCGTGTGCTTGGAGGAGCCGAGGACGATCACGGAACTTTGCTGCACGCGGCTCTGGAACCGGATGTTGCCGCCCGCCCGCTCCACGCGCACCAACACCCATGGGCTGGTGATCATCGTAGCCGCGGCCATCCCCTTGGGGGGCTGGCTCTCCACGAATCGGACGACGAGGTCGTTCGGCGTGGGACGGTCGATGCCTTCGACGTACACCTGGTAGCCGGCGGTGGGGCGATTGCCCAGATGGATCGCGATCAGAAGCTCCTTGCCCCATTCGATTCCCCGCGGCGCACTGGCCGCCGAACCCGTGTGTTGCCGCCAATAGGTCTGGAACTCCGCCTCGTTGTTAAGAACCTGCTGGCGCGGCGTCGTGATGGCGCTGAGGACGCCCGAATCGAAGGTCCGGTACCTCACCCCCGTCTGGAAACCGTAGCCCAACTGCGCCGCCACGGTCGCGACGAGAATCGCCGCCGCGGCGCCAAAGAAGCCCTTCAAGAACGCATTCATGTTTACTTGGACGTGCTGTCCGGGCCTTGGTGTCCACAAGAGTGCCCCAGGAGCCTGGGAGCACGCCCGCCCAGCGGGCCCCTCTCATGCGCCCGGGTGCCACGCCCGCTGGACGGGCGTGCTTTCCGGTGCCGAGCCAACCCCCGCATAATAGAGCGTGCGCCGCAGCGACTCTTCCACCGCGCCCGCCCGGGTGCGCACAACGCTCCCCTACATCGAGGGCGTGCGGGGCGCGGCCGCGCTTTACGTGGTGCTGGGGCACCTGTGCAACATGGTCGATCCGCGCATCGTGATGCACCAGCGCACCGATACCCCCCAGTGGATCCAGACCTTCATGGCGCCGTTCTGGTACGGCCACCTCGCCGTCGCCTCGTTCATCGTCGTGTCGGGGTTCTGCCTGCAGATGTCGCTGTTCGACCGGGGCGACGGGTCGTTGCGCAGCGTGTGGCGGTTCTTCGGTCGGCGGGCCAAGCGGATTCTTCCCGCCTACTACGGGTGCCTGGCGCTCTCGCTGGTGGTCGCCAATACGGTCACGAAGAGTCAGGCGGGCATGCCGTTCCAGCAGTACCTTCCCGTGACCCGCGAGAACACGCTCGCCCACGTCTTCCTCGTCCACAACTGGCGTCCCGAGTGGATGTACAAGATCAACGGCGTGCTGTGGAGTATCGCTACCGAGGCGCACCTCTACGTGCTGTTCCCGCTCCTCGTGCTGCTGCTGATGGGATTGGGTCGATGGGGCCTCCTCGTGGCCGCCCTGGGCGTTGCGGGGTGGCAGATCGGGTGGCACCCGGAGTGGATGAAGCTCTATGTGTGGTACCTGCCGCTGTTCGCGTTCGGAATGGTGGGCGCGCACTTCGCGTTTCGCCCAAACCTTCGCCGAGGGGTCCGTCCCCGAACCGCAGGTTGGCTGGGTGTCCTGTGCGCCGTCGGAGTGCTGGTGGCGCTGCAGTCGACGAAGGAGCTGTGGCCTCGGGACCTGCTGATGGGCGCGGCCATTGCCTGCTGGCTCTACACGGGAACCGTGGCGCCCCGCTCCCTCCCTGCCCGTGTGTTCGGTTGGGGGCCGCTGGCGTTGGTCGGGATCTTCTCGTACAGCCTCTACCTCATGCACCACCCGATCGTCCAGATCCTGCACGTGTACCGCCCGGCGTGGGCAGTGGGCCCCGCGCGCGAACTCGCCTACCTCTTTGCGCTGGGTCTGCCGATCGTGCTGGTCGGGTGCGCGGCGTTCTTCTGGGTGTTCGAACGCCCCTTCCTCACTCGGCGCGCCAAGGCGGTTCGCGACCCGGAACGGGCCCCAGGCGCGCTGGTAAAGACTCCGTATCCGCTGGCCGAGCCCATCGGGGCGAAGGGCGAAGTCACGTTGCGGTGACCTTGCGGTTCGTGGTTCGTGGTTTGTGGTTTGTGGTTTGAGGCACCCCTCGCCCCTCCGGGGGAGAGGGGGAAGGGGGTGAGGGGCCGGCCCCTACCCCGCGCTCAGCAGTTGTCGCAGCACGTAGAGAAGAATCCCGCCGTGGCGGTAGTACGCGGCTTCTTGCGGAGTGTCGATCCGCACCAGGACCTCGAACTCCTTCGCGCCGTCCTCCCCAGTGGCCCGCACCTTCAGGTGCTTCGAGTGCTCGAACCGGTCCGCCGCGGCGTCGCCGAGGCCGATCACATCGAACGTCTCGTGGCCGGTCAGCCCGAGCGATTGCGCGTTGCCGCCCATGAACTGCAGCGGGAGGATGCCCATCCCGATCAGGTTCGACCGGTGGATCCGCTCGTAGCTTTCGGCGATCACCGCGCGGACGCCGAGCAACGCGGGTCCCTTGGCGGCCCAGTCGCGGCTCGATCCCGACCCGTACTCTTTGCCGGCGAGGATCAGCAACGGGGTGCCCGCGGCTCGATACCGTTCGGACGCGTCGAAGATCGTGGTGACCTCGCCCGTGGGCAGGTAGGTGGTGAATCCGCCCTCGGTGCCAGGAGCGAGCTGGTTCTTCAGACGAACGTTGGCGAAAGTGCCGCGCACCATCACCTCGTGGTTGCCCCGCCGGGACCCGTAGGAGTTGAACAGGTGTGGCCGAACGCCGTGCGCGGTCAGGTAGTTGCCCGCCGGCGAGTCGCCCTTGATGCTTCCCGCGGGCGAGATGTGGTCCGTCGTGATGCTGTCGCCCAAGAGCGCCAGGACGCGCATGCCCTCGAGCTCGGGCACGCGGTCGCGCGCTTCGGCCGTCATGCCGTCGAAGTAGGGCGGATTCTTGATGTACGTCGACACGGGCGCCCACGCGTACGTCTCCGAGCCGGCGACCTGGATGCTCTTCCACTTCTCGTCGCCCTCGAACACATTCGCGTAGTTCGAGACGAACATCGAGGACTGCACCGCGCTGCGCACGAGATCGGCGACCTCGTGCTGCGTCGGCCAAAGATCGCGAAGATAAACGGGAACCCCGAGCCGGTCTTGGCCGATCGGGTCCTTCTGAAGGTCGATGTCGATCGTTCCGGCCAGGGCGTACGCGACGACCAGGGGCGGGGACATCAGGTAGTTGGCCTTGACGTCCGGGCTGATGCGCCCCTCGAAATTGCGGTTGCCCGAGAGCACCGAGACCACAGCGAGGTCTTTTTCCCGCACCGGCGCCGCCACGGCGTCGGGCAGGGGGCCGCTGTTGCCGATGCAGGTCGTGCACCCGTAGCCCACGACGTTGAATCCCAACTGGTCGAGGTAAGGGAGGGTTCCCGACTCTTCGAGGTAGGCGGTCACCACGCGCGAGCCGGGCGCAAGCGACGTCTTGACCCACGGTTTCGTAGACAGACCGCGCTCGACGGCCTTTTTGGCGACGAGGCCCGCAGCGAGCATCACGGATGGGTTGCTGGTGTTGGTGCAGCTTGTGATGGCGGCGATCACCACGGAGCCGTCCTGCACCTGCTCGGAGAGCGACGCATCGGCGACGGCCACCGCCGCCTGCTTCGCGCCGGGGAAGGCCTTGCGGAACGAGGGGCCGGCGCTGGAGAGGGGCACACGGTCCTGGGGCCGCTTGGGACCCGCGACGCTGGGTTCGACGGTGCCGAGATCCAAGGCGAGCGTGTCGGTGTACTCGGCTTCGGGCGTCTGGTCGTCGTGGAAGAGGCCCTGCTCACGCATGTACGCTTCGACCCAGGCCAACTGCAGCGCGGACCGTCCGGTCTGTTCGAGGTACCGAAGCGTCTCCGCGTCAACGGGGAAGATGCCGCACGTCGCGCCGTACTCGGGCGCCATGTTTGCGATCGTCGCGCGGTCCGCGAGGGGGAGCGACGCGAGTCCCGGTCCGAAGAACTCCACGAACTTGCCCACCACGCCCCTTTGGCGCAGCATCTCCGTGACCGTAAGAACGAGGTCGGTCGCCGTCGCTCCTTCCGGGAGGCGACCCGAAAGCTTGAACCCGACGACCTGCGGGATCAGCATCGACACGGGCTGCCCGAGCATCGCGGCCTCGGCCTCGATGCCGCCGACGCCCCACCCGAGGACGCCCAGTCCGTTCACCATCGTCGTGTGCGAGTCCGTTCCCACCAGCGTGTCGGGGTAAGCCTCGTGCGTCCCCTCGTTGAGGAAGACGACGCGGGCGAGGTACTCGAGATTGACCTGGTGGACGATGCCCGTGTTGGGCGGCACGGCCTTGAAGTTATCGAACGCCTGCCCGCCCCACTTGAGGAACTCGTACCGCTCCTGGTTGCGCTCGAACTCGAGGTCGCGGTTGATGAGCAGCGCGGCTTCGGAGCCGTACGCATCGACTTGGACCGAGTGGTCGATGACGAGTTCGACGGGCTGGAGGGGGTTGATCTTCTTGGGATCGCCTCCGAGGGCCACCATCGCGTCGCGCATCGCGGCGAGGTCGACCACGCAGGGCACGCCCGTGAAGTCTTGGAGGAGGGTGCGTGCGGGCGTGAACGCGATTTCTCGGCTAGGGGTCGCGCGAGGATCCCACTGAACCAGAGCTTCGATGTCCTCGCGCGTGACGACGTTGCCGTCCTCGTGGCGCAGGAGGTTCTCGAGGAGGATGCGCAGCGAGTAAGGGAGGCGCGCGAGGTTCTTTCCGACCTTCGCGAGGCGATACACGGTGGCGGTGGTGCCGCCTGCGGTCAGAGTTCCTTTTGCGTCGAAGCTGTTCATCGTTCCCTCCTGAGAGCCGTTCGTCGCCCGCGCACGGCCGAACGGTATCCTCGGGCGGGGAGCGATTCTAGTCCGATGTTACCTTCCAGTTCGGTTTTGGACCCGCTCCCCCACGCACGTCGAGACCATGGAACTTCGCTGGGGAATCTTGGGAACGGGACTGATCGCGCGCCGATTCGCGCAAGGGCTCTCCGGAGTTCGCGAGCAGCGGCTGCAGGCCGTGGGTTCGCGTTCGGAGGAGTCGGCCAGGCGTATCGTCGAGGAGTACACGGCCAGGGCCTACGGCTCGTACGAAGAGGTCCTGGACGATCCATTGGTGGACGTCGCCTACATCGCGCTGCCGCACCATCTGCATGCGGAGTGGACCGTCAAAGCCGCGCGAGCCGGCAAACACGTTCTTTGCGAAAAGCCGTTCGCGCTGAGCGCGCCGGAGGCTGAAGCCGCGCTTGACGAGGTGCGGCGGTGCGAAGTGTTCTTCATGGAGGGGTTCATGTACCGGTGCCACCCCCAGAACATCGAACTCCATCGATTCGTCACGTCGGGCGAACTAGGGTCCATCGAACGCATCCACGCGGAGTTCGGATTCAACGCCTCGCGCGACTGGCGCAATTTCCGCACGGATCCGGCACTTGGTGGTGGGGCGCTTATGGACGTGGGATGCTACTGCGTGTCGATGTGCCGCTGGCTGGTCGGCGAGGAGCCGACCGAGGCGCGTTACGACGTCCGGCTGTCGTCCAGCGGCTACGACGAGCACGGCAAAGGCTGGCTCGAGTTCCCAAGCGGAGTAAAGGCGACCTTCACCACGGGAATGCACGACGAATACGACAATCGGGTGGAAATCGTCTGCGAGAAGGGGCGAATCGTCGTCCCGTCGCCGTGGTTTTGCGACGAATCGTACGAGATTGTGACCGACACGGAGACGCGCAAGGTGCGCCTGGGCGAGGATCTGGATCTCTTCGGCAACGAGGCCGTGGTGGTCGGCGAATGGATCGAACGCCGCCAATGTCCGTTCGTCACGTGGGAAGACACGTTGGCGAACGCAAGGGTCCTAGACCGCCTCAGCGAGTCGGCGAAAGCATAGGCAGCGACAAACGACAAACGACGGACGACAAACGATCAACGACGCTCAGTGCACTCGTTCCACCGCATACCTCGCGAGCATCGCGAGGGCTTCGGTGTGCGGGAGGCCGTCGAGGGCTCTCAGACCCGCTTCCGCCTCAAGATCGGCGCGTCGCCGCGCTTCCTCGATTCCGTGGAGGGCCGGGTAGGTGGCCTTGCCCCGCGCCCGGTCCGAGCCCGCGGCCTTTCCCAGGGCTTCGGGCGTCGACAGCTCGTTCAGCAGGTCGTCCGCGATCTGAAACGCCAAGCCCACGTGGGCGCCGTAGCGGCGCAGCGCGTGAATCTGCTCCGCGTCGCCCCCGCCCAGCAGTCCTCCGATCTCGCACGCGGCGGCGATGAGGGCGCCCGTCTTTCGCGAGTGGATGAACGCGAGAGTCGCCTCGTCGGGGTGCTTTCCCTCGCTTAGGACGTCCATCACCTCGCCGCCCACGAGTCCATCGGAGCCCGAAGCGTGGGAGAGGCACCGCAAGGCTTGGACCACCGCCTGCGGGGGGGCATCCAGGGATCCGAGAATCTCGAACGCCAGGGCGAACAGCGCGTCCCCCGCGAGCAACGCGATGCCTTCGCCGAACCGGACGTGGCACGTGGGGGCGCCGCGGCGGAGATCGTCGTCGTCGATCGCGGGCAGGTCGTCGTGGATGAGCGAGAAGCAGTGCACGATCTCCAGGGCGCAGCCCGCGTCGAGGGCTGCTTCACGGGTTCCTCCGACCGCCTCGCTCGAGGCCATGCACAGGGCGGGCCGCAAGCGCTTTCCAGGCGCCAGACACGAGTACCGCATCGCCTCGTGAAGCATCGTTGGCTGCACGTCGGTGGCGGGCAACAACGACTCCAATCGGCGATCGGCCAATTCGGCGTACTCGCCCAATAGCGGAGCACTCATCTAGGTCGAGTGTACCGGTGGGTGTCCGACCCCTTGGTAAACTCCCTGCCTATGGCGGTGATCCGGCCTTTCCACGGGTTGCGGTACTGCGACCCGGCGTCGCTTCCCAACCGCGTCGCCCCTCCCTACGACGTTCTCTCAAGCGAAGAGCGCAACGCGCTGGCCGCTCGCGACGCCCACAACGTGGTTCATCTCACGCTGCCGGAGGCCAAGAGCGACGATCGCAGCAAGTACGTCAAGTACGCGCGAAGCGCGGCGGCGCTGAGCGAGTGGCGCCGCGAGGGCGTGGTGGCGCCCGACGCCAAGGAGACGTTCTACCGCTACATCCAGACGTTCTCTATCCCTGGGGTCTCGCACCCCGTGACCCGCACGGCGCTCATCGCCTTGATCAAGACCGAGCCATACGAAAAAGGCGTGGTCCTGCCTCACGAGCAGACCTTTCCCAAGCACAAGGAGGACCGGCTCCGACTCCTCGAGGCCACGCGCGCGCACCTTGAGTGCATCTTCGGTCTCTTTGAAGATCCGAACCGGGCCATCTTCGACGCGATCGCCGGCGCGCAGGGCTCGCCGGGATCGGCACTCGTGACGGAGGACGGGGTCGAGCATCGACTCGAGCGGATCGAGGACCCTGAAGCGACGCAGGACCTTGCCGCGAGGCTTGCCCCAAGCAAGGTGTGGATCGCCGACGGCCACCATCGGTACGAGACGGCCTGCACCTTCCGCGCCGAGTTGGGCGAGCGCGAGGGTCTGGTCCCCGAGGACTTCATGATGATGGCGCTGAGCAGCATGTCCGACCCGGGGCTCGCGCTGCTTCCGACCCACCGGGTCCTCCAGAAGCTGCCGGTGCCGGCGGGTCACCTCGACGACGTGCTGCAGCGCCGCTTCAACGTGCGCAAGGTCGCCAACTCGCAGTTGATGGAGACGATCACCCGGCTTCGTTCCGACGAGGCTCGCGCCTTTGGCATCGCCCTCCCGGGCGGACAGGGCCTTGTCGCGACGATGGAAGAGCCGCGCGATGCGATCGAGTGGGTCGAGGGCGAAGCGAGCGACCTACTGAAGATGCTCGACGTGACGATTCTCCACTCGGTCATCTTCGAGCAGTTGCTGGGAGTCCGCGGTCTGGACGGCATCGGCTACACCCGCGATGCGGACGAGGCCTTGAGCGCGGTAGAGGAGGGCGCCGGGGCGGCCTTCCTGATGAACCCGCCTTCCGTTGACGACATGCGCCTGATCGCCTTGGGAGGCGAGAAGATGCCGCAGAAGAGCACGTTCTACTATCCGAAGATCCTCAGCGGCCTGGTCATGTGGTCCTTGAACGATTTCTGAGCGAACTCTGATGAGAATCCGACTTTTGGGCACGGGGGCGGCAGACGGAATTCCCGGTTGGTACTCCGACACCGAGGTCAGCGCCTACGCCCGGGCTCATGGCGGCAAAGACGTTCGGACGCGCAGCGGCGCTTTGATCGACGGACACTTGAAGATCGACCTTCCCCCCGACACGTCGTGGCAGCTTCGCCGGGACGGGCTGGACGCGCGGGACTGGACGGGGCTCGCGTTCACCCATTCCCACGACGATCATCTGGCCGTGGACGAGCTGCAGTACGGGCTGCATCCGTTCAACGACCGCGAGTACCTGGGATTCACCATCTACGGCAACGCGACGGTGTGTGCCCGCATCTCCGAGCGGTATCCCCTGTGGCCGATCGAGCTCGTGGAAACCCGCAGTTTCGAGCCGTTCCAGCACATGGGTTACTCGATCACGCCGATCCGGGCAAAACACGGCGTCGACGAGGACACGCAGAACCTGATGGTCGAACGGGAGGGGCGCGTCCTCCTCTATGCGACCGACACGGGCATCTGGGAGCCCGAGACGTGGGAGTTTCTTGAAGGGCGCACCGTGCACGCGCTCGTGTTGGAGTGCACGGAGGGCGTTTGCAGCACCCACTACGCGGGGCACCTCGATACCGACGAGTGCGTCGAGGTCGTGGAACGGATGCGCAAGCAGGGCACGTTGACGCGCGAGGCCCCTGTCTTCACCACGCACCACAGCCACCTCGGAGGCGGCACCCACGCCCAGCTCGAAGCCGTGCTTGCGCCTTCGGGGATTTCCGTGGGGTTTGACGGTTTGGAATTCGAAGTCTGAACGAAGGAGCGCGGTGCCTTTGGCCGCCACGTCTCGTCCTTAGAACGCCAACGGATTGGCGGGCGCTATACGGCCAGGATGGCCGTTCTTCCTGTCATCGTCCGCGGGATTCTCAGAGAAGAGCATGTCGATCGTTGGCAAGTGGTTTGGGTTTGGCCGGGACGAATCGTACGACGCGGGCGTGCGCGCGTATGAGTCCGGTGCGTTCAACGAGGCCGTCGGGCTGTTTGACAGGTGCCTGTCCGGCACCCACGAACCCACTTTGACCCGCCTCGCCCGGTTCTACCTGGGTCTTTGTCACGTCAAACTCGGCCACCTGGCCGCCGAGGCCGGTGATCATGAATCCGCTGCCGATCAGTTCGTGCGGGCGATCGATCTGCACCCGGCTTACCCGGACCTTCACTATCACCTTTCCACGGCATGCGGCGCCATGGGGAAGTCGGATGAGGAGCTCGAACAACTGGAAACGGCCGTGCGCCTCAACCCGAACTACGCACAGGCACTCCTCAGATTGGCTCTTCGCACGTACGAGTCCGGCCGCCACGCGCAGGCCCTCGAGTACCTGACCGGTGCCGCCAAAGTTGGAAAGGGGATCGATACCGCCGCGTATCAGGAGCTGGCGAGGGCCCATGCGGCAGGGGATCACGACCGAGCCCTGGCGCACCTTCGCACCTTGAGCGTGGAACCGCCCCACGAGACCGAGCAACATGTGCGGCTTGCGGAGGCACATGTGAAGGCGCGGCGGTTTGTCGAGGCCTCTCACGCCTACGAGGCCGCTCTCGCGCTTGCTCCGGAGTACGCCGACCTGCGCTTCCGCTACGGCGAGACTCTCATGGAGCAGGGCAGGGTCGAGGACGCTGCCGAACAGTTTCGCGCGGCCCTGGCCATCAATCCCAAGTACGCGGACGCCCACGCCTTCCTGGGCATCGCCCTGAGACGTCTGGGGCGCACGGCGGAGTCGAAGGAGGCCTTCGCCAAGGCGCTCGCCAGCAACCCCGACCACCCGATCGCCTCGATCGAAGCCAACCGCCTGGGCCGCTGAAACTTCGTAGGGCACGCCCGTCAAGCGGGCGTGGCATCTCCTCCACCCCCCTCCGACCCGAGTTCCTCCGGGTGCCCCCGGGTGCCCCCGGGTGCCACGCCCGCTCGACGGGCGTGCCGTCAGGGCTGAACGAACGGCTGGACGTCGCCCGATTCCACCTTGTCCAGCCAGTACGTGATGCCGTAGTCCCCCTCGATCGCCTGGATGCGCGGCAGCCGGAACGGGTTGAACTTCGGGTCGCTGGGCGAAGGGGCGGGACCCGCGCCGACCAGCAGCGCGGCGCGGTGCACGACGTGCCCGCCCTTCCAAGGCGCGGATTCGAGGAGGGCCGCGTTGCGCGGCGAGATGCCGAGAGGCAGCGCCATCGTCTGAAGCTCCACGCCGTGGCCGGCCAAGAAGTCCTTCGCGCCGCCCAGCTCTTCGGCGACCTCGGCGTCGGTGAGCGTCTTGAGGCTGCGGTGGGTGACCGTGTGGCTGCCGATCTCGCACCCATGCTTCTTCAGCCACTCGAATTTGGCGTCGATCCATTTCGCCTGGCCCCACGGCGTCGGCGGCAGAACGTAGAAGCTCGCGCGCACCGGGAAATCGGGGTGCTCCTCGGCGAACTTGGCCCAGATGCCGACGGCGCACTCGGGATCGACCGAGCCGTCGTCCAGCATCTTGAACTGGGAAGGGTCGGAATCGTCGAACGTGAACACCACGGGGGAAGCCCCGGGTGGAAGCGTTTTGAGACCGTCCAACATCTCGACGAGCGTCACGGGTCGGAAGCCCAGCCGGTACAGTCTTTCCAGGTCTTCGCGGAAGGCGACGGTCGAGCGGTCCCAGCGCGCCTCTTTCTTCCGGACGCGATGATATTCCAGAATAAGAACGCTTCCCTCGGTGTTGGCGGCCCGCTCCGTGACGCGTGCCGTGGCGGCAGGTTTGGGCGGAGAGGCCGCGACGACGTCGGCGTTCGGCGCAGCGGCGCCGCGCCCGCATCCCCAGACAGCGAGGAGCAGAAGGATTCCCCATTGATGAAATCGTCGCAACATGTGCATTGGCTGGTTCTAGGATACGCCCTGGCGGCGGGCGTTCTCTCGGGCTGCTCCGCAAAAACGCCCGTCGTCTCGAAACCGCCCCGGCAGGCCCAAGCGCCGACCCCGCCGCCGCCCCCGCGGTTTCCCAAGCCCGAGCACGTGCGCGGCATCTACCTCACCGCGTGGAAGGCGGGCGAGTCGAAGATGCTGGACAACGTGCTGGCGATGGTGGCGCGCACCGAAATCAACGCGATCGTCATCGACGTGCGCGACGCGGGACACGTCTACTTCAAATCCGACATCCCGCTCGCGGTGGAGTCCGGCGCGCAGACCGTGGCCGTTGTCAAGCCCGATCGGCTGTTCGACACGCTGGAGAAGGCCAAGGTCTATCCCATCGCCCGCATCGCGTGCTTCCGGGACGACTTTGTGCCCAACGTGAGGAAGGAGCTCGCCGTCCAACTGGCCGATGGGCGCGCGTGGAAGGACGGTTCGGGCCACACGTGGCTCGACCCCTACAACAAGGAGAACTGGGAGTACATCGGCAAGATCGTCGATTTCGCGCTGGACCTCGGATTCCCCGAGATCCAGCTCGACTACGTGCGCTTCCCCAGCGAGGGGAAAGCCTCGACCCAAGTCTTTCCCGCGAAGAAGGCGTATCCGGACTCCGCCGCCTCGCCGACCCAGGTGGTCTCGGCGTTCGCCCACTTCATCCGGGACCGCGTGAAGAAACGCTCGGCGGTCTTCTCGGGCGACATTTTCGGGATCGTCAGTTCCGGAAGTGGAGACCAAGGGATCGGCCAAGAGCTGGAGATGATCGCCGAGCCGTTCGACCTGATCTGCCCCATGGTCTACCCCTCCCACTTCGCGAAGGGGGAGTACGGCATCAGGGACCCCAACTCCTCGCCCCACGCGATCGTCGCCAAGTCCCTCGGCGATTACGCCCGCAGGCTTCCGCAGAAGCACCTTCGGCCGTGGCTCCAGGACTTCTCCCTGGGGGTGAAGTACGGGAAGGACGAGGTGCGGGCCCAGATCAAAGCCGCGCGCGAGATGGGCTACAGCGAGTACCTGCTCTGGAACCCCCTCGGGCGCTACACGGAGGCGGGGATGAAGGACAACTCGGACCTCCCGCTAGGCACAGGCCCAAAGACAAGCCCCTCACCCCAACCCCTCCCCCCCGGTGGGGCGAGGGGCTAGTCTCGCACACTATTTCTTCAGCTGTTGCGAGGCGTGCTTGGTCCAGGCCGTCGCGCCGCCGGGCATGTAGCCGGACTGGCCCAGCACGGAACCGTCCGCCTTCAGGAAGAGGATCGTCGGGAATCCGCGGACCGAATACTTCTGCGCGAGCTTCTGGTTCTGCTGCTTGAGCGAGGCTGCGATCGGCTTCGTGCGCGGGAAGTCCAGCTCGAGCAGGATCACGTTCTTGGCGGCCCAGGTCTGGAAGGTGGGAGTTCCGAAGACCTCGGCCTTCAGCTTCTTGCACCAGCTGCACCAGTCGCTGCCCGTGAAGTCGGCGAGGATGGGCTTGCCGGTCTTCTTCGACAGCTTGACAGCCTCGTCGTACGACGTGAGCCACTTGGCGTCGGTGGCGCCGGCCACGCTGGAGAGGGCCAGCGACGAGGCCGCAACGGCGAGCAGTAGGAGATTCTTGAATTTCATAGTCCTGTTTCCTTGTAACTCTTCCAGGGTCTTTGAGTTCCCCGAGGAGGGCGAAGGGTCCTCTTGAGCATCGGAAGATCGTGTGCCCGCCCGCAGGGCCGCCAAGCGCGAAGGCGCGTACACTGTTGGCGTGAAGTCTCGATGGTGGCCGGTCCTTCTCGTGGCGTTGGCGGGGTGCGCACCGCCCGCTTCGACTCCCCCCGCGCCATCAAAGGCCGCGCCGGCCGGCATGGTGTGGATCCCCGGCGGCGAGTTCCAGATGGGTTCGGAGGACGGCCGCCCCGACGAGCGCCCCGTTCACACGGTGGAGCTCGACGGGTTCTGGATGGACACCCACGAGGTCACCAACGCCGAGTTCAAGCGGTTCATCGACGCGACGGGCTACGTGACGGTGGCCGAACGCCCCCTCGACCCCAAGGATTTCCCCGGTGTCCCGCCCGATAAGCTTGTGCCTGGCTCCCTGGTCTTTCACGAGCCAGGCGCGGACCAGCAGGTGCAGGGCTATCTCGAGTGGTGGGTGTACCTGCCCGGCGCGAGCTGGAAGCACCCGCTGGGGCCCGAGAGCGACCTGAAGGGACTTGAGGACCATCCGGTCACCCACGTGGCCTACGAGGACGCCGAAGCGTATGCCAAGTGGGCCGGGAAATCGATGCCCACCGAGGCGCAGTGGGAGTACGCGGCCCGGGGCGGGTTGAAAGGCGAGAGCTACCCGTGGGGAAACGAACTGGTGGACGGCGGCAAGGACCAGGCGAATATCTGGCAGGGGACGTTCCCCAGGAAGAACACGGAGAAGGATGGCTTCCGTCTCACGGCGCCGGTTGGGAGCTTTGCGCCCAACGGCTACGGCCTTTATGACATGGCGGGGAACGTGTGGGAGTGGTGCGCGGACTGGTACCGCCCCGACGGGTACACCTCGTCCACGAAGCGCAACCCGACCGGTCCCGACTCCAGTTTCGATCCCGACGAACCCGGGGTGCCCAAGCACGTGGTGAGGGGCGGGTCGTTCCTCTGCACCGACCAGTACTGCTCGGGCTACCGCGTCGCCTCGCGGATGAAGAGCACGGCCGACACCGGGCTTGCGAACACCGGGTTCCGGTGTGTGAAGAACCCCGAGGTGGCAAAGTGAGCCGGCTCTCCAGGCGCGACGTTCTCCGCGCGGGAGCGGCCGCCGCGTTCGCGCCCCGGTTGCCTTTCCGGCGCGAGGACGGGTTCACGTTCGGGTTCTTCAGCGACACCCACGTCTCCGATCGCGCGAACCTCGAAGCGTGCGTGGCGATGGGGCGGGAGATGGTGGCGGGGTTCGATCCGGCGTTCTGCGTGAACGGCGGCGATGTCGTGGAGGTGGGTTGGGCGACGGAGTACGACCGCTACAAGGGGGTGCTCGAGGCCCTCGCGGGGAGGGAGACGCACCACATTCCCGGCAACCACGACGTGCGGTGGGCGCCGCGCGGTCTGATGCTGTTCCGGGAACGGCTCGGGCAGCCCTTCCGTCGGTTCGACCACGGCGGGTGCCGGTTCATGCTGCTCGACAGCACGGTGCCGCTCTCGCACTACGGCCACTACGAGAGTGCGCAGCTCAGGTGGTTTGAGACGTCGCTGAAGGACGTGGGGCGGGAGACGCCCGTGTTCGTCTTCACGCACCACTGGATCGGGTTGGACCGCGTGATGGTGGACAACGAGAGCGCCCTCATCCGCCTGCTCGAGCCCTACAACGTGAAGATCGTGTTCAACGGGCACGGCCACAACGACCTGCTGTGGCACACGGACGGGATGCTCTGCACGATGAACAAGGGGCTTTACCAGGGCTCGTTCCAGAAGGTGGAGGTGGACACGGGTCGCGGCGAGGTGCGCCTTTCCCGACGCTCCACCGAGAACCCGATGAAGCTCTTGGCGACGGTTCCCCTCAAGTCGGACCGCGCGAAGCGCCCCGTGTGGGCGCTCAGCAACGAGCGCATCCAAGAGGGTTCGACGCTGTGGCTTCGGACGGCCCGTCAAGCCGAGGTGCGTTGGGACGACGGCCCCTGGACCCCGACGCTGGGGAGGATTCCCACCACGGACCGCCAGCCGGGCGAGCACAGGGTGTCCATTCGCGAGGGCGGGGCCGGGCGCATGGCGATGTTCGACGTGACCGTGGAGGGTGGAGGGCTTCGTCCGCTTTGGCGAAGGAAACTCACCGGCGGGGTCATGTCGCATCTGGTGTTGAGTGGGTCCCGGCTTTGCGTGAGCGCGATGGACGGCTCGGTGTGGTGTCTCGACAAGGCGAGTGGCGACGTGGTGTGGAAGGCCAAGACGGGCGGGTACTGCCACTCTTCCCCGGCGCTCTCGGGGGACACGCTGGTGGTTGGGAGCAGCAATGGCTTTGTGAATGCCGTTGCGGCTTCGGACGGAGCCTACAAGTGGTCTGTTCATACGGGGGGGCCGGTCTACGCAAGCGCTGCCATTGCGAAGGGGATCGTCGCGATGGCCTCGGGCGATGGTCGTGTCTACGGTTTGGATGTGGAGTCCGGGCGTGAAATGTGGCGCTTCATACTCCCGCCGAGCCCGTCGGCTTTCTCGCAGAGCATAGCGGCCTCCGATGGGGAGCGCTTCTTCATCGGCGCCTGGGACAAGCACCTCTATGCCCTCGACGTGGAATCCGGGGGTGTTGTGTGGAGCGCGGCGTGCACAGACAAGACCTTCGCCTACTCCCCCGCGATCGGATCGCCGACCTACGGAAACGGGCGGGTCTATGTTCCCTCCAATGACAACGGCCTCTGGGCATTCGACGCGCGCACGGGCGAGGTCGCGTGGCGCGCGACGACGTCCGCCGACAAGTTCGGCTACTCGGGCCCCTGCCTCGTGGACGACAGGATCGTGATCGGGTGTTTGGGCGACAACGGAGAGGCGCGCTGCGTTTCGGCGGTCGACGGCAAGGAGATCTGGACCGCGAAGGTGGGCAGCGTCATCTACGACTCTTCGCCCGCGGTGGCCGACGGGATGGCGTACGTCGGGTCGGTGGACGGCCTGCTGCACCAGATCCGAATGAGCGACGGCGAGGTGACCGCCCGCTACCGCATGCCGCAAGGCCACTTCCTCGCCTCTCCCGCCGCCGAGAAGGGCCGCGTGTACGCGGGGACGTACAGCGACTGGGTTTTGGGGTTCGCAACACCCGAAGAATTACTGCGCTAACAGCAACTTCGCGGCGCGGATGCCGGCCTCGTATGCGAACTCGACGCGGGCCCCCAACACCCCGTCGCTGGCCACCAGCAGCCGGGAGTGCGTCTGGTTCACCGTATCGAACATCGCGTACGTTTCCGGCTGGGCGTGTTTCCAGCGGCGCACCTCGGCGACCTCCGGCTTGAGGAACGCCTCCCCGTACAGCCGCGACAGGTAGCCCGCGACCGAGGCGATGATCGCCTCGTCTTCGGACCCGAAGTAGGACTGGCTGTACTGCGGCCCCAACTGCGCCACGAACGCGGTGTGGCCGTCGGGCGCGCGCCCGGCGCACTTCTCGGTCTCGATGCTCAGCCAGACGAGCGGGTGGCGTTGCTCCTGGTCCAGCAACGCATGGTAGGGGACCTCGCCGACCGCGTGGGCGTAGCCCAAGAGTACGGTGAGGCAGGGTCGGTAATAGGTGTTCGCCAAGGGCCGCATCTCGGAAATCGAAGCGAGCAGCGGCTCGATCTCGGGCACCGGAGGCGTGAGGATGACCGCGTCGAAAGGCTCACCCGCGACCACGTACTCGTCGCCGGACCGCTTGAGCGCACCGACGCCCAACCCCGTCCGGACGTCGAGCCCTTCGGCCAGCATCTCGGGCAGTTTCTGGTTTCCGTGGAGGTAGGTGTACCGCGGCAGGCGGTTCTTCATGGCGCCGCCGGGGGAGACGCGCAGCGATTCGTGCGTGTAGATGGGCTTCTCGATCAAGCGAAGCTCGGACGTGTCGAGCCCTTGGAACATCTCGTCGGCGAGGTTGGTGCTGCCCGGTGCGAGATCGGTGGCCCCGGAATCGAACACGTAAGGCCCCAGCGCTTCGGTGACGATTCGGCCGCCGACGTGGTCCTCGATCTCGAAGAGCACGGGGTTCCAGCCGTGGCGGCTGAGCCGTCGTCCAGCCCCAAGGCCGGCCATGCCGGCCCCCACGATGGCGACCCTCATCGTCGGGCCCCCGCTTGGGGTCCGAACCGAGTCCATGCCTCGTCGAAACTCATTGGTTGCATCCGTGCTTCGGTCGCGATTCCGGCGCGCTGTCATAATCGCGCCATGGCCTCGAAGGAGATCAGCCTCAGAGTACCCGCGAGTTGCAGGCCCGGAGAGCAACACAAGGCGCAACGGGCGTTCAGCGAGAGCGTCGAGGAGTACCTCGAGGGCATTTACCGGCTCCAAAAGGAGGTCGATCGCGTCAGCACCGGCGAACTCGCCGTGTACATGATGGTCAGCGCCGGCTCGGTCACGACGATGATCAAGAAGATGGCCGAACTCGGCCTCGTCATTCACGAGCCTTACCAGGGCATCAGCCTGACCGAGAGCGGCGAGCGGTTGGCGAAGCAGCTCACCCGCGCGCACCGCATCCTCGAAGTGTTCCTCGTGGAGACGCTCGAACTCCCGTGGAACGACGTGCACGAACTCGCGTGCAAGCTCGAGCACTACATCTCGGAGGAGATCATTTCGCAGATCGACCGAAAGCTCGGCCATCCCGAAACCTGTCCGCACGGCAACCCGGTCCACCCCGACACCGAAGACCACAGCTTTCGCCTGCAGGACGCCACCGAAGGGGCCCGGCTCGTCGTGGCGAAAATCACCGACGAGCGCGTCGAGTTCCTTCGGCACCTGGAAGAGGTCGGCCTGCTGCCCGGTGTGAAGTTCACCGCCGTGGGATCGTCCCCGATCGACGACCTGATCCACCTGGACATCGCCGGCAAGCGGCACACGGTGGGCAAGGTCGTCGCGCGCCACCTCTGGGTGCGTGGGGCTTAGCGCATGCTTGCCGTGCGCCAACTGGGAAAGCGGTTCGGAAGCCGCTGGCTGTTTCGGGATGTGGAGTTCGACCTCTTGGCGGGCCAGGCCCTGGTGGTGCTTGGCGCGAACGGGTCGGGCAAGTCCACCCTGCTGCGCACGATCGCGGGGCTGGTTCCCGCCAGCGTGGGCTCGGTGGAGGTTGAGGGGCCACTGGGCATGTCCACCCTCGAGTTGGCGCTCTATCCGCAGCTCACCGCGGAGGAGCATTTGGAGTTCAGCGGCGCGATGCGCGGATGCGATCCCCGCATCGCGGAACTTCTGAGCCAGGTGGGGTTGGAGGCGGCGGCCCAGGTGCCCGCGGGGCGTTACTCGACGGGGATGAAGGCGCGCCTGCGAATGGCGATGGCAATCCAGCACCGGCCGAAGGTGCTGCTCCTGGACGAGCCGGGCGCGGGCTTGGACGAGAAGGGGCGTGCGCTCACCGAGGCGATCTGCGCGACCCAGCGCTCCGAGGGAGTGCTCGTGCTGGCCACGAACGACCCATCCGAGAGGAGGTTTGGAACGCATGAGCTCGAACTGGGGTCGTGAGATCGCCGCGGTCGTTCGGAAGGAGGCGCGGTGCGAGCTGCGCGCGCGCAGCGGCCTCATCACGGGCTTCTTGTTCAGCGTGCTGGCGGTCGTCGCCGTCACGTTCGCGTCCTTCGGGCTGAAGGTCGGGGGAAGCCTTGCGTCGGGACTGCTGTGGGTCGCCCTGCTCTTTGGCGCGGTGATCGCCCTGCCCCGTGCGTTTGTCGCCGAGGAGGAGCAGGGCACGGGCGACCTGCTGCGCCTTGTGGCCCGACCCCATGCGGTGTATTGGGGCAAGGTGATGTTCAACTACGTCCAGATCACGGCCAACGGAGTGGTGCTCGGAACGTTGTTGGTGGCCCTGCTCGATTTGAAGCTCGCGGCCCCGTGGCTGTTTATGACCACGCTTGCGGTGGGGTGCGCGGCGCTCGCCGGGGCGGTAACCTTATGTGGAGCGCTGGTGGCCCAGGCAGCCAATCGGGCGGCCTTGGCGGGGGTGGTCGCGTTGCCGCTGCTCCTTCCCCTCTTGGCGCTTGGCGTCGGGGCGATGCGCGCGTCGTTGGGCGATGGAACCGTGGGCGGCAGCGTCTCCGCGCTCTTCGGACTTTCGGGTTATGCGGCGCTTGCCTTGGTTGGAGGGCCGCCCTTGTTCGCGGCGGTGTGGAAAAGTTGAAGAACGTAACGCGTTATGGATTGTTGGTGTTGTTCGCGATCGCGACGGTCGAGACGTATCGGGTGCCGGCCGCGCCCGCATTTCAGAAGCCCGATCTCGCCCGATTGATCTTCTTCCATCTGCCGTGCGCGATCACGGCGACGCTGTTCTTGTTCTTCGGTTCGTACCTGTCGCTGCGCTACCTGCTTGCCAAGACGCCCGACTGGGACGTGCGCGCGACGACGGCCAACGAGCTGGGTTCGCTGCTCGCGGTGCTCACGATGATCACCGGCGTGCTCTTCTCGAAGGTGCAGTGGGGTGCGTGGTGGCAGTGGGATCCACGGCAGACGTCGTTTTTGATGCTGCTCTTGCTGTACGCGGCGTACTTCGCGTTGCGCGGAGGCATCGCCGACCCCATTCGGAGGGCGGCCAATTCGGCGGCTTACTCGGTGGCGATGGTGCTGCCCACGATCTTTCTCGTCTTCGTGTTCCCGCGCCTTCCGCAGGTGCAGTCGTTCCACCCGTCGAACACCGTCGCGGGCGGAGGGTTCGACGCGAACTATGGGCGGCTTCTGGGCGTGCTCATGGTGCTGATGTTCGGATTGACGGTGTTGTTGTACAAGATGCAGGTGCGCGCGAGCGCCCTCGAGTTGAAGTTGGAGGAAATCGATGCAGGATTGGATGATCGCGGCGACGGCGCCGCTCGTGGTGTGGTGCGGCCTGTTTCTGTATCTAAGACGGATTGAGGGCAAGGTGGACGCCGCCGCAAAGCGCATGACCGAGCGGTAGGTGCCGGGATTCGAGAATCGGGGTTCGGGAATCCCATAGCGTTCTTAGCGTCCATTGCGTGAGCTTGTGGCAGGCGTCGAGGCGGGTACCTTCCATGGGTGACCAGTTTCGGGCCGGTGGCGTCGTTCTACGACGAGCTGATGCAGGGCGTCCCCTACCGGATGTGGGTCGGCTACTACCTGTTGCTCCTCTCCCACCAAGGGGTACGTCCGAAGCGGTTGCTCGACGTCTGCTGCGGGACGGGCACGCTTTCCGAGATGCTCACGGACGAAGGGTTCCACGTCGAGGGCTTCGACCTCAGCGCCCCCATGATCGACGAGGCGCGCCGGAAGGCTTCCGCGCGGGGCCTGCCCATCCGCTACGAGTGCATGGACGCCGCCGAGCTGGCGATGGGGAAGACCTACGAGGGCGCGTTCTCGTTCTTCGACAGCCTGAACTACATCACCGACCCCCAGCGTCTGCAACTCGCCCTCACCAAGATCTCGGAGCACTTGGAGCCCCGCGGAACGTTCGTCTTCGACCTCAACACGGCGTACGCGTTCGAAGCCAAGATGTTCGATCAGAAGCTCCTCAACCCGCGCGCGAAGCTTCGCTATAACTGGAAGGGGGATTGGGACCCGGAGAGCCGCATCATCCGCGTGGACATGACCTTCTGGCGGGGCAACGAGGAGGTGCACGAGACGCACGTCCAGCGCGCCCACTCCGATGAGGAGGTGCGCGCGATGTTGGAGCAGGCTGGCTTCCGGCAAGTGCGGGCATTCCACTCCTACACGCTCAACCCGCCTCGCTACAAAAGCGACCGCGTGCACTACGTCGCGGTGAAACCGTGAGGGTCGCGGTGGTGGGGGCGGGGATCGCCGGGGCCGCCGCCGCGTTCCATCTGGCCGGGCGCGGGCACACGGTCACCCTTTACGAGCAGTTCGAATCGGGGCACGACCGGGGCAGCTCCCACGGGAACTCGCGCATCGTGCGCAAGGCGTACCCGGACGCGTTCTACACGGAGATCATGCTCGAGGGGTATCCGATGTGGCACGCCCTTCAACGCGAGTGTCCCGAACCGTTGCTGCACGAGGTGGGGCTCGTGGTCTTCGGCTCCGAGCAGAGCGCGGAGATGCAGGGCATGCTGCGCGGGCTCGAGGCATTAGGCGTGCCCCACGATCTGGAGGGCGCGCGCCGGATGCCAACGTTGCGCATCGGAGAGCACGAGATCGCGGTGTGGACCCCCGAGGCGGGGTGGGTGCACGCGGCGCGGGCGGTGCGGCACCTCGTGTCCCGCGCCGAGGCGATGGGGGCGGAGTGCCGACGCGAGCGCGTGGCGTCGCTGGAACGGCTGGAGGCCGATTACGACGCCGTGGTGCTTTGCGCGGGGGCCTGGAATGCGAAGTTCCTGGAGTTGCCCGTAGAGGTGTCGCTGCAGACGTTCGCCTACCTGGACGCTCCGCAGGGCGGCCCTGTTTGGATCGAAGACAGCGCCCGGTTCCCCTACGGGTTTCCCTCCGAGCCGGGGGCGTCCACTTTCAAGGTGGGCATCCACCAGCGAGGTGCTGCGATCGATCCCGACGATCCCCATCGCGAACCCTCCACGGAAGCGTTGGACGCGATCCGGGACGTTGCCGCCCGCCGGTTCGGAGTGGCCGAGCCTCGGCTCGATGGGGCGAAGGGGTGCCTCTACACGAGCACGGCGAACGAGGATTTCCTTCTGGGTCGTGTGGGCGAGAAGATCGTGTTCGCCAGCGCGTGCAGCGGTCACGGATTCAAGTTCGGACCGTGGGTCGGCAAGACCCTTGCGGACTTCGTGGAAGGGAAGTCCGATCCCTCCAACTACCCAAGACTCGCCTTCACCCCCAAGCGACTGGCCTAACTAGACCTCATTGCGCCCTCAGCGTCCTTTGCGTGAAAACGCTCCCCCCGCGTGTTACACTTCCCGCATGCTGAGCGCCGTACTCGCACTTGTGCTGGGAACCCAAGGTTCGAACACCGTCGAGCTGTACCGCGGGGCCTCGATCGGAGCCTCCACCCGCTACTGGTACGTCGAGGACACGACGCTCGACAGCACGCGGCCCGAGGAGAGTTTGGGCGGGCTCCCTTCCCTCGCGACGGGTTCCGGGAAGACCGTGTTGATCAAGTTTGGGGACCTCGATCGCGCGCTGGGTGCGGGGGTTCGGGTCAAGGATGCGCGGCTCGTCCTTACCGTGGTCGGGGGCCAGCGTCCCACGCTGCGCGGGATTTCCACCGTCCAGGCGCCGTGGGGCGAGGGGCCGACGAAGACCCTCACCTTGTTCGACCCGGTCGGCGCGAAGGCTGTCGTCCCGCGATGGGCCTCCACATGGAGGCATCGGCGCGCGGGTGCGGGGGGCGCGGCTTGGCAGCAGGACGGCGCCTTGGGCCTGGGCGACGTGGCGCTCATCCGCGACGCGACGAGTGCGCCCGTCGGCCAAGACCAGTTGGTCATCGGCGGACTGGGTCCGGCGGTCGCCGAGATGGCCACCCACTGGGACGCGAACCACGGGTTCGCGCTGACCTTCGACGGATCGGCCGCCTTGGCCAGCAGCCAGGCGTCCCCGGAGAATCGTCCGAGGTTGATGGTCGAGGTCGAGCCGGCCGCGCAGATCGACGTCGCGATGCCCGATCTGTGCGTGACTTGGATCGAACAGGGCCCGCCTCATGCCCGCCGTTCAGCAGGGCTCTCTGAGGCGAAGGATCAGGACGGCCAATCCGTGGAAGTCGTGCGCGCGGCCGGGACCCTCGCCAACCCCTTGCCGGACGGGGAGGCGATGACCTACACCGCCCACATCAAGAACCTGGGGGCGGCGTCCAGCGCAGGGCATTCCGTGCGCTGGTTCGTGAACGAGCAGCCGGGCGCTTCGACCGAGTCGCAGCAAGTCCTCGCGCCGGGGGAGGAGACGACCACCCAGATCACCGTCCCCTACCGGACTGATGCCGACCACCGCACGCAGCCGATCCGCATCGTGGTGACGCCGAAGGGGCCCGAACTGCGCCCCAACAACAATGCGCTTGAGATTCAGGCCGGGGCGCGCAGCGTCGCCCTCTACGCCGAACGCGGGTGGCTGGGCAAGTTCCAAGCGAGGTCGGGCGAGCCGTTCGAGTCGTGGGTTCAGGGACAGGTGCGCACGTGGAACGACATGGTGCTACCCCAGAGCCGTTTCTCGTTTGCGCCGGACGGGGTGCTCGAGCGTGTGCGCATCCAACGCATCGCGATCGTGGACGACGGGACGCTGCAGGGAACGCCGGCGACGCCGGGAGGCAAGCGCGACGACACGGTCGAAGCCGAATGGGGTTTTGCCGCGGGCAGCGCGGACACGATCGGGGCTGCGCGGTTCGTGGATCGAACCTTGCTGGCGACCCTCAGCACGCGTTTGGGGCTGGCGTCTTTGGCCCCCATGGGCGCCTCTTCGGCCTCGGTTCAGCTTCTTGACGGGTCCAAACGTGTGACCCGCGGCTCCGAAGATCGGTTCCCCGGTCTGATGGGCGGCGGCGATACGCGCAACGAGGCGCTGCTCGCGGGCGACTTCACGATGCCGTACGAGCCGTTCTTCGATCCGATCACCTCCACGGCCCCGTTGGAGGCCACCGATCTTTACAGCGCCACCGATGTGCTCTCGTTCAACGCCCGCATCGGCAAGCCCGTGGGGACGCCCGGCGAGATTCTCTACGACGTTCCTGCGACGACGCTGCTGCGCGTGACCGACGCCTCGGGAAACCCGGTCGCGAGCGCCGACCTCGAGCTTTACCAGTCGTCGGGCGGCCTCGTACCCAACGGCCCCCCCACCGTGACACTGAAGACCAGCGCTTCGGGCACCGTACTCCTGCCCTCGAGGCCCACCGGCGACTCGGATCCCGTGGCGACGGCCTCGGGCTTTGCGCTCAAGGCCAATCCGTTCGGGAGGATCGACCCGAAGGGAGGGAACGGACTCTTCCTTGTGAAACTGACGCGCAACGGGGTGGACGCCTGGTCCTATATCAAGCTGTGGCAACTGGTGGACTCGAAGGCCCGGAGCGGGAAGGACGTCGTCTTCTTCGACCTGCGATTTGTCGTCCCCGCCGCGCCGTTCGACCCTGCGACGAATCTTGCGACAAATCGTATTGTCGCCGACAACGCGCAGAGCCCGCCCGCGCGCCTTTCGGCGTTGGTGGACGGCAACGTCGCGACCGACATCGAGCTGGGGCCGAACGTGGGCGACTGGGTCGAGATCGATCTCGGGCGCGACCGTCCTGCCGGCGAGGTGCGCCTGGTGACGAAGGGCGGGCCGATGTGGCAGACGTTCGACATCGAGGTGTACGAGACGGGGCAGCGCCCCACCGAGGCGCAGCTTTGGGCCCGGGAGCTGGATTGGGGTTGGACCTCGCGCAATCGCTCCGACGCCGAGGATGGAGGTCTCTCCGTGGCCTATCGCGGCCGTCTGACGCGGTTCCGCTTCCTGAGGATCGTGAACACCTCGAGGGGCGCCGGGAAGTTGGCCGAGGTGCGGGTGGCGCCCGTGAAACTCGAAGGGCCGACGAACTCAAGCTCGGGGGCGATGACGACGAGATCGACAGTTAGCAGAAGGTTTACTATGACGTGACCGAAAGGGTTGTGGAGCGGTTTCATAAGAGGCGGAAGCCAAGCGTGCGACGTCATGTCGGACGGGTGTGTGGGAGTTAGGACGAAGCGTGCCCCCTCACCCCGTCTTGGGTGGGCGTCAGGGACTGTTCGCTGCTCTTGTCCGATATTCTGAGTCAGTGATCGCGCAGTACCACTTAAGAGTCAAACCGCCGACAAGCGAAAACAGAAGAATTGCGAACACTTCCATCGCGCTGGTAAATAAGACTAATGGCGGTGCAAAGTAAGCGTTAGCAGCTATCCAGAGGCAGGACCAGAAGCCCCCAAACAATAGAGACCCCCTCCAAATCAGTCCGTCCAGGCGCCATCCGCTGGCGTTCTGGATAAGACCTGCCGTGAAGAAGACTAGGAAGTTCGATCCACTGTGAACCCAACCTCGAAACTGTCCAAACGCCTCCAATCCTCCGAAGACAATGACGAAGCTGAGTGCTGATGTGACAACCAGCCCCAGAATGACGCGTGCGGCCTTGGGCCAACTCCGAATCCGCTCGACAGCGCTAGTTTCTCCAATGCCCACTTTCTTTGCTCCTCGCTCTGCTTCCGTTGATCATCCACCTGCTAAACAGGAGCGTCCAACTAAATGGGTCCTTAATGCCTTCTGATCCAATGATCGTGACACCAGCCGAACCATCTGCGATGAACCTTACTGTGCGATCGGGCATGAAGTTCGTAATGGTCCTGGGTTCAACATCCTGATCAAAAGGGTGCGGAGGGTTATTGGCCGAGAACACAGACAAGAGCAACGTGGGCGTCGTTTCCACTGTTAGGGTGAGATTCCAAATGTCCGGCCTCTTGAAGTCGTTGGCGTTGCGGATATAGGCATAGGAGCCGATCATTGGTGCAATGGATGGCGAATCGCAACCTGCTCTCCATGTATCTTGCGAATCACAAGTGGGCATATTATCCAAGACACCGGGGAAATTAGTGTCTAGGGGCAGGTTCGCTATCCCGCCATGGTCATCTGCATAAATGAGAATTGCCATGCCACACTGTCTCAGGTTGGAAAGGGCGACCGTATCCTTCGCCGAGCGCTTTGCGCGAACAAGCACAGGTGCCAACAAGCCAGCGAGAAGTGCCACGATCACCGCCACGGTGAGTATTTCGAGCAGTGTGAACCCGCGCCTTGAGTGAATAGTCATGTTTTCACCACCCAGCCTCTCGTTTGGCTCATGACGCTGGGACTGTCTCAAGCCGGAGGGCAAGAGTATGGAAGAGAAGTTACTCGCATGGTAGCACGGTCGACCGGAAGGTGAGAATCAATTCCCAAAGACCGGCACAACTCGACTCAGAGCAGTAGGTCGACAGGCCGAGTCTCATCTCCCCTGCAAATTCCGGGAGCTGTGATCGCATCCGACAGGTAAAACCATGAGCAGAGGACCAAGGGAATGGGCAAGGGGATCAAGGCGGTGGTCATGGCGGGCGGCGAAGGCTCGCGGCTCCGCCCCATCACGTCCAACCGCCCCAAGCCGCTCGTCCCCATCGGGAACCGCCCGATCATGGAGCACATCCTCGGGCTCCTCGTCCGACACGGGGTCACCGACGTCGTCGCGACGCTGCACTATCTCGCCAACGAGATCCGGGCCTACTTCGGCGATGGTGCGGATTTCGGCGTCAATCTGAGTTACAGCGTCGAGGAGAAGCCTCTTGGTACCGCGGGTTCGGTCAAGAACGCCGAGGAGTTTCTGAGCGGAGGCACGTTCCTCATCGTCTCGGGCGACGCGCTCACAGATTGCGACTTGACCAAGGCCCTCGCGTTCCACCGCGAGAGGAAGAGCCTCGCGACCCTGGTGCTCTACCGCGTCGCCAGCCCCCTGGATTTCGGCGTCGTGATCACCGACGACGAGGGGCGAATCGTGCGTTTCCTCGAAAAGCCGGGCTGGTCCGAGGTGTTCAGCGACACGGTGAACACGGGCATCTACATCCTCGAGCCCGAAGTGTTCGATACGATGGAGCCTGACCGCCGCTACGACTGGAGCCAGGACATCTTCCCCAAGCTGCTTGAGGAGGGCAAGCCCATCTACGGGTACGTGATGGGCGAGTACTGGACCGATGTCGGCTCGCTCTCGCAGTACCGCGATGCCCAGGAGCACCTGCTGGCGGGTCGCGTGGATCTCCCCATTCCCGGCGAGGAGATCGAGGACGGGGTGCGGGTCGGCCCCAACTGCCAGATCGAAGAGGGCGCGCAACTCGTGCCGCCCGTCTGTCTGGGACGGAACTGCAAGATCAAGGCGGGCGCCAAGATTGGGCCGTATACGGTGCTCGGCGACAACGCGTTGATCGAGCGCGACGCCGTGGTGGAGCGCTCGGTCCTGTGGGACAGTGCCTACCTCGGACCCAACGTGACCTTCCAGTCCGCCATCGGATGTTCCCGCATCACGATCAAACGCGACAGCTCGGTGCACGAGGACGCGGTGATCGGCGACCGGTGCCTGGTGGATGTGGACTGCACGATTCGGCCGCGGATCAAGCTATGGCCGGACAAGATCATCGAGCGCGGATCGACGGTCACGATGTCCCTGGTCTGGGGCAACAAGTGGCGCGGCAACCTCTTCCGCGACCTCGGCGTGGCGGGGCTTTCGAACATCGAGCTCACGCCGGACTTCGCCACGCGGCTCGGCTCGGCTTATGGCTCCATCTTGCCGCCCCGCAGCGTAGTGGTCTCGAGCCGGGACAGCACGCGAAGCTCCCGGATGATCAAGCGCGCGGTGATCGCCGCGCTCCTCAGCGTGGGTTGCGACGTGATCGACCTGCGCAGCGCAGCGTCCCCCATCGCGCGGTACACCGCGGCGCACGCGGGCGCCAACGGGGCGATCCACGTGCGCAAGCTGCCCGGCAACTCGCGGGTGACGCTGATGGAGATGTTCGACGCGAACGGCCTCTATCTCTCGCCCTCCATGGAGCGGAAGGTCGAAACCGCCTTCTTCCGCGAGGATTTCACGCGCACCGACCCCGACGACCTGGGCGAACTGCAGCAGATGACCCACGCGGTGGAGCAGTACCAGCGCGATTTTTTCCATCTTCTGGCCAAGCCCAGCTCAAAGCGCAAGCTTCGGATCGTGGTGGATTACGGCTACACGGCCTTCGCGTCCATCCTGCCGGCGATGCTCGCGCAGATGGGGGTGGAGTCCGTTAGCTTGAATGGCTATAACGATGCCAAGCTCGCCCCCCGTACGCCGGACGAGGTGGAGCGGCACGTGCTGAATCTGCGCCACTTCGTGGGTTCGGTGGGCTACGACTTCGGCGTACTGCTCACCGACGAGGGAGAGCGGCTGACCGTCGTGGACGACAAGGGTCGCCTCCTGAGCGGCAATACGCTGCTGGCCGTGTTGGGGACGTGTCTGGCGGGCGGCGAGGAGAACGTCTCCGTCGGGCTCAACGTCGCGGCGCCCACCAAGCTCCAAGAGCACCTCGAGGGATTGGGCGTGAGGGTCGTCCGCACCCGTGCGGACACGCCTTCGCTGATCCACACGGCGGTGGAGCAGGGGCTCACCTTGGCCGGGGATGACCGAGGCGGCTTCGTCTTTCCGGAGTTCCATCCGGGGTTCGATGCCGCCTTTGCGCTCGGCAAACTCCTGGCGTTGATGGCCCCGACCGATGGGGCGCTGCACGAGATCGTGGAGGCCCTCCCCACGTTCACACTGGCCTACGAGCAGGTGCGGTGCCCGTGGGAGGCCAAGGGGTCCGTGATGCGCCGGCTCAGCGAGGAGCATCTGGAGGACCCCTTGGTGGAGCGGCTCGACGGGCTGAAGATCCACAAGGACGGGGCCTGGGTCCTCATCTTGCCCGATGCGGTGGAGCCTGTGTTCCACGTCTACGCGGAGGCGCCGGAGCAAGCAGGGAGCGACGCGCTGGCCAAGACGTTTGTGGAGAAGATCGAGTCACTCCAGCGAGTCCCGCATTAGGCTTGTGGTTTGTGGTTTGTGGTTTGCGGTTTGCGGTTTGCGGTTTGCGGTTTGCGGTTTGCGGTTTGTGGTTTGCGGTCCCTTTGCGCCATGGCGTTCTTTGCGTGAGATGCCGTCGCTTGCGGGTTGTGGTTCGGGCTAGCTCTGGGTGGGTTCGAGGGCCTTCTCCTGCTCGAACTGGTCGTGGTAGAGCTTGGAGTACAGGCCGCCCTTCTTGAGCAACTCGGCGTGCCGACCCTGCTCCACGATGCGGCCTTCCCGCAGCACGAGGATGAGGTCGGCCTCGAGGATCGTCGAGAGCCGGTGTGCGATCGCAAACGTCGTACGACCCTGCATGAGCCCCTTCAGCGATTTCTGGATGAGCCTTTCCGAGTGCGTGTCGAGCGCCGAGGTCGCCTCGTCGAGAATGAGGATGCGCGGGTTCTTGAGAATCGCGCGTGCGATGGCGACCCGCTGCTTCTCGCCGCCCGATAGTTTGTAGCCGCGTTCGCCGACCACCGTCTCGTATCCCTCCGGCAGCGAGTCGATGTGGTCGTGGATCGCCGCCGAGCGGCACGCTTCGACCATCTCCTCGAGCGTCGCTTCGGGCTTCGCGACCCGCAGATTGTCGGCGATGGTGGCGTGGAGCAGGTAGGTCTCCTGCGTGACCGCGCCCACGATCTCCGAGACACTCGCCATGGTGAGATCGCGAAGATCCGTCCCGTCGATCGTCACCTTGCCCTCATCGGGATCGTAGAGCCTGGGGATGAGGTAGGTGAGGGTCGTCTTGCCCGCGCCCGAGGGGCCGACCAGTGCGATGAGTTGCCCGGGCTCCGCCACGAAGGTGATGTCGGAGAGCGTGGGCTCCTCGGCGTCCTGCTCATACCGGAACCCGACGTGTTCGAACGCCACGCGCCCTTCGACCTCGCCGGGCGCCAACGGGCGGGCGTCGGGGCGGTCGACGACGTCCCGCTTGAGGTCGAGGTACTCGAACAAACGGTCGAAGAGGGCCACCGAGCTGATGATCTCCACCTGGAGGCTGAGCAGGCTCGTGATGGGGAAGAACATACGGGTCTGCAGGGCGGTGAACGCGACGATTGTGCCGATCGTGATGGTCCCGTCGCCTTTGGAGATCAGGTACCCGGCGAGCCAGTAGACCAGCGCCGGCGCGACCGAGGTGATCAGCCGGATCATGCCGAAGAACAGGTACTGCAGGAGCTGCATCTTGATCTGCCAGCCCGCAAGCTTCCGGTTCTCGATGTCGAATTGGCGGGTGAGCATGTCGAGGCGTCCGCTCGTCTTGGTCAGCAGGATCCCGGAGACCGAGAGCGTCTCCTGCATCATCGAGTTCAGTTCGCTGGTTTGTTCTTGCGTGCCCTTGCGGACCTTGCGCGCGAACTCGCCCACCAAGGAGCCGATGAACGCGAAGAACGGCACCATCCCGACGGAGAGCAGCGTCAGGCGCCAGTCGAGCACGACCATCGCGATCAGCGCGGAGATGACGATGCCGAAGTTGGACAGAGCGTCGGTCAGGGTCGTGCTGACCACCGTCTGCACCCCTTGGACGTCGCTGATCAGGCGGGTCTGGATATCGCCGGTGCGCGTGGCCGTGAAGAACCGGAGCGACATGCTTTGCAGGTGCGTGAACAGGTTGTTCCGCAGGTCGCACATGATGTTCTGGCCGATCACCACGCTCCAGTAGCCGTATAGGACCGTGACACCCGCCGCGACGATGGTGATCAGCACGGTCCAGAGCGAGAACGCCATGACCGTGTGCAGGTTGCCCTTCTGAAGGCCGTCGTCGATGATGATCTTCAGGAACAGGGGCGGCAGGAGGCCCATGAGGACACCGACCATCACCGTGATCAGCGTGAGGATCACCTTGGCGCGGTAGGGCGCGAACAACCCGATCACGCGCTTCAGCGTGGCGCGGTTGAGTTTCTTCGTGTTGGCACGAGAGGAGTCGGGAGGTGCGGCCATGGGGCACTTCGATTATGACCGGCGATTTGCTACACTTGCCCTTAGCCATGGCCCACACTCCCTTCTGGACTCGCGCCGGCTTGGCCGGGTGCGCCCTCGCCCTCGCGGCCCTCGCCCTTGCGCATCCCGAGCACGGGGCGCCCCCTGACCACGATGGATTGGGGGTGGACGTTCAAGTGCGCACGGGCAATGGCGCCAACACGTTCGAAACGGTGCCAGGCTGGGGCAAGATGCCGGACGCCAAGCCGCTGGGACCGACGCACGGCGGGATCGCGCTCGACAAGGAGGGGCGCATCTACCTGAGCACGGACTCCGACCGGGCCATCTGCGTCTTCGAGCCGGACGGGACCTTCTTGCGCAGCATCGCGCTCGACTGCAAGGGGGTGCACTCGCTCTCGATTCGAGAAGAGGGAGGTCGGGAGTACCTCTATGGAGCGCACCTGGCCGGCAACCGCATCGTGAAGCTGGACCTTGACGGCAAGGTCGTCCTGCAGATCCCCAACGAAAGCACGGGCGAGGTCCCGGGCGGATGGAACGGCCTCACCGCGGTGACCGTGGCGCCCGACGGGTCGATCTTCGCGGCGATGGGCTACGGCTCGAACCTGATGCACAAGTTCGACGCAGGTGGGAAGCTGTTGAAGACCTTTGGCGGGCCGGGCAAGGGCGAGGGGCAGTTCCAGACGTGCCATGGTCTGGCGATCGACAGCCGGTTCGGCGAGCCGCGGCTGCTCGTGTGCGACCGGGAGAACCGGCGTTTGGTCCACATGGATCTCGACGGCCACTTCCTCGGCGTCTACGCCACGTTCCTGCGGCGGCCGTGCGCGGTGTCGATCCAGGGAGACCTCGCCGCAGTGGCCGAACTCGAGGGTCGTGTGACAATCGTGGACAAGAACGGAACGCCGGTCGCGTTCCTCGGGGACAACCCGGACGCGAAGCAGTGGGCGAACTACGGGGTTCCCACCGACGCGTGGAAGGAGGGGCTTTTCACCGCGCCCCACGGGCTGAGCTACGACGCCAATGGGAATCTGTACGTGCAGGATTGGAACGCCACGGGACGGGTCACGAAGCTGAAGAAGCTGGTCGCCGAGCAGTCCCAACCCTCGCTCGCCTCGATGCTCTCGTTCGGCCTCTCGGTGCCGCTGGCCGTGCTGGTGCTGGTCTCAAGGCGCCGCAGATAACCTCTGGGAGTGCGCGAGCTTGCTCGTCGCCCTGAATCCGAGCGGCTTGCCGCGAGCCCTTGCGCGCCGAACGAGTTCGGCGGGGTTACGGCGTCGCGCAAGCGCGCGCACTCCCAGGCTCTGGGTAAGCGCCGCAGATAACCTCTGGGAGTGCGCGAGCTCGCTCGTCGCCCTGAATCCGAGCGGCTTGCCGCGAGCCCTGGCGCGCCGAACGAGTTCGGCGGGGTTACGGCGTCGCGCAAGCGCGCGCACTCCCAGAATCTACAACGGCGCGGGGCGTTCCGGGCGTGTCGTGAGCTCCACGCGTCGACCCTCCTTTTCGGAACGATGTGTGCCGGCGATGATCTCCAGCACGTGAAACGCCATCTCGCCACTCGCGCGGTGCGGGCGGTCCTCCTCGATGGCTTGCGCCATGTCCCAAGCCCCGAGGCCCCGGCCGTTCTCGGCGCACCCTGGGACGAGCGGCACTTCGGACCACTCGGTTTCGCCTTCGCGCCGCACCCGCACCGAGCCGCCGAAGCCGTTGGGGTCCGGGACGCTCAGGGAGCCCTTGGTCCCGTAGACTTCGAGGCAGGGCAGTTCGGTGGCCCACACGTCGAAGCTCGTGGTGAGTTGGGCCACGGCGCCCGCATCGAACCGGATGGTGCTGACCAGATGCGTCGGGGTCTCCACTTCGATGACCTCGCCGTTGCGGGGGCGGCTGGTGATCGTTCGCGTCGGGAAGGTCGTTTGGGCCATGCCGACCACCTGCGAGGCGGGCCCGAGAAGCGAGACGAGCGCGGTCAGATAGTAGGGTCCCATGTCGTAGAGCGGGCCGCCGCCGAACTCGTAGTAGAACTGCGGCGAGGGGTGCCAGGACTCGTGGCCGTGGCAAAGCATGAACCCGTTCGCCCCGATCGGGTCGCCGATCATCCCATCGTCCAGAATCTTGCGGCACGTTTGGAGGGCCGCGCCGAGGAAGGTGTCGGGGGCGCAACCGATGCGAAGTCCCCTTTCGGCAGCCTGCTCCAGAAGCTCTCGCCCCTCGTGCAGCTCGATCGCCAAAGGCTTCTCAGAGTAGACGTGCTTTCCCGAGCGAAGGGCGAGCAGGCTGACCTCGTGGTGCGCCTTGGGCACCGTCAGGTTCAGGATCATGTCGACCGACGGGTCGGCGAGGATCTCTTCGACCTTCGCCGAGGGCACCCCGTAGCGCACACCCACCTCGGAGCACCGTTGCAGGTCGAGATCCGCGCACGCGACGACTTCGACTCCATCGAGCTTCGCCAGGTTCTCAAAGTAGATGCCGCTGATCGCTCCGCAGCCGATGATGCCGATGCGTTTCATGACTTCACCCCAAGCGCGAGGGGTTGAGCCCCTCGAGTTCCGGAAGCACAAAGAGGCCGTCCTTGCGGACCAGGACGCCGTCGAACCACACTTCGCCGCCGCCGTACTCCGGGCGCTGGATGCACACGGTGTCCCAGTGGATCGCCGACTTGTTGCCGTTGCCGCCGGGGCCCTCGTAGGCGTTGCCCGGCGTGAGGTGGAACGAGCCGGCGATCTTCTCGTCGAACAGCGTGTCCTTCATCGGGTGCAGCACGTAGGGGTTGTAGCCCAGCGACCACTCGCCGAAGTAGCGCGCCCCCTCGTCGGTGTCGAGGATCTCGTTCAGTTTGTCGGTCTGATCGCCCGCGCTCGCCTCGACGATTTTGCCGTTCTTCACCACATAGCGGATGTCCTTGAACTCGGTGCCCTGGTAGAGCGAGACGGTGTTGTACTGCACGGTCCCGTTCATCGAGTCGCGCACGGGACAGGAGAAGCACTCGCCGTCCGGGATGTTCCGGTGCCCCGAGCACGGCACGGCCCCGATGCCCTTGATCGAGAACTCGAGGTCGGTGCCGGGGCCCTTGAGGTGCACCCGGTCGGTGCGGGCCATCAGCTCTTGCAGCGGCTCGGCGGCTTTCTCCATCTTCGCGTAGTCGAGCGTGCAGACGTCGAAGTAGAACTTCTCGAACGCCTCGGTGCTCATGTTCGCCTGCTGCGCCATGCCGGGGGTGGGCCAGCGCAGCGCCACCCACTTGGTGTTGGGCACGCGCGTCTCGAAGACCACGGGGATGGCGTACACCTTCTGCCACATCGTCATGGTCGCGCCGGGAATGTCCGAAAGCTCCGCGTAGTTGTCGCTGCCGCGCAGCGCGATGTAGGCGGTCACCTGGTCCATCTCGAACTTCTCGGCGTCGGCGATGGTTTTGGCGTTGGCCTCGGTCATGCCGAGCATCATCTGCCGGCGCACGATGCCGCTCTCCAGGCGCGTGAGTACCTTGGCGCCTTTGGATTGCCCCACGCGGACGATCTCCGCCACGCACTCGTCGGGGATGTCGAACGCATGCACGAGCAGCGTGTCGTCGGAGGTCAGTTCGGTCGAGTGGGTGCAGAGCAGTTCGGCAAGGCGCGTCACGCGGGGATCGAGCATGAGATGAGAATACCGGGAGGGGGGAGGCGTGAGGCGTGAGGCGTGAGGCGTGAGGCGTGAGGTGTGAGGCGTGAGGCGGGAGGCGTGAGGCGTGAGGCGGGAGCTCAAGGTACATGCAGCTCTCGTGGCACCCCCATAATTGGTTATGACTGCCGAGATCGTTTCCGTGGGCACCGAGCTGCTGATGGGCCAGATCGCGGACACGAACGCCCAGGCGCTGGGTCGGATGCTCCCCGAACTCGGCATCTCGCACCACTTCCGGCAAACGGTCGGGGACAATCTCGGGCGGCTGACCGAGGCGCTCCGACTTGCGTTGGGGCGCTCCGACATCGTGTTCACCATCGGGGGTCTGGGTCCCACGGAGGACGATCTCACGCGCGACGGCATCGCCGCCGCGCTCGGCGTGGAGCTCGTGCACGATCCCGAGATCGAGGCCGGCATCCGCAAGATCTTCGAGGACCGGCGGCTGAAGTGGACGGAGTCCCAGCGCCGCCAGGCGATGCGGCCCGCGTGCGCCGAGGCGCTCGCCAATCCCAACGGCACCGCTCCAGGGCTGTTCTGCCGGCTCGGCGGCAAGATCGTGGTGGCGATGCCCGGCCCCAAGGGCGAGTTCGGACCGATGCTCGCGTTGGTTCGCGACCGGTTAGGCACAGGGGACTCCGTGATCCACTCCCGCATCCTGCGCGTTGCGGGGATGGGGGAGAGCGCGGTCGAGGACCGCATCCGCGCGGAGTTGGCTTCCGCGAATCCCAGCGTCGCGCCCTACGCCAAACCCGGCGAGGTGCACCTTCGGCTCACGGCGCGCGCCGCGTCGACGGCAGAGGCCGACGCGATGCTCGATCCCCTCGAGGAGCGCATCCGCGGGCTGCTGGGGGATGCGGTGTTCGGGGTCGACGACCAGACTTTGGAGTCCGTGGTGCTCGCGATGCTCCGCGAGGCAGGGCAGACCTTGGCGGTGGCGGAAAGCTGCACCGGAGGGGGCCTGGGCGCGCGGCTGACGTCGGTGCCCGGCGCGTCCGACGTGTTCCTCGGCGGCGTCATCACCTATGCGAACGAGGCAAAAGCGCGGCTCCTGGACGTGCCGTTGCCCGTGCTCGAGGGTGCGGGCGCGGTGAGCGAAGAGTGCGCCGAGGCGATGGCCGCGGGAGCTCGGGGCTCCCTGGGGGCCGATTGGGCGGTCTCGATCACCGGCATCGCCGGCCCCGACGGGGGAACCGAAGCCAAACCCGTGGGCACGGTGTGGATCGCGATCGCCGGCCCAGGCCGAACCAAAGCGCACGAGTTTCAGTTCCGCGGCACGCGCGAGGACATCCGCGGCCGAAGCTCCCAAATGGCCCTCACCCTGTTGCGAAGAGCGCTGTTGTAACTTTGGGTTGTGAGCTGCGAGCTTCAGCACGCCCGTCCAGCGGGCGTGGCGCTCTGGGTGATGGGATTACCATCAAATTGTGATCTATACATCTCACAACATGCATCGCAAGGAGCAGGGGATGTCTCATAGGGCCAAGATGAGATTGTGTAGGCACAAATCGGGTCATTTTGTGTCTCAATCGTGCCAAAATGAGATCGTATGTCCCCTCAAGATCACAAACAGGATGTCTCAGATGTGCTTCGTAAGGTTGGCGAGGTCGTGCGTCGCGCCCGCCGCGACGCGAACCTGAGTCAGGAACAGCTTGCGGCTTTGGCGGGCCTCTCGAGGCGACCGGTGTACCACCTCGAGACGGGGCGCGGCGCCGTCGGGCTGGATTCTCTGGTGCTGCTCCTCGACTGCCTCGGGCTGGAGATCGCGATCGTGCCGAAGGCGGACACGGAGTGAACGGCCCTGCTCGGGTTGCAGTCCTGGAGGTGTACAAGGACGACCGCTTGGCCGGACGCCTCGAAAGGACCGATCGCGGCAGCCGGTTCGTCTACGACCCCGAGTATCTGGCTTCCGGGGGAGGGCCGATTGCCCGGCACCTTGGTGTGGCTCGGGAGCCGATCGAGACCGTCGGGGTCGCAAATCTGCACAGCTACTTTGCCGGTCTCCTGCCCGAAGGGGTCATGCTCGACATCGTGCAGCGCCGCATCCGGGCGAGCCGGGACGACCTGTTCTCGATCCTCGCGGCGACCGGAAGCGACGCCATCGGGGACGTGACCGTGCGGCAGCCGGGATCCCCTCCCGCGGAGGTTCTGAGCTTGGACCGGGTGGACCTCCAAGCGCTGGTCGAAGCGCGGAGCGCGCCCTCGGTGGCGGCGATCCCCGGCGTTCAGCCCAAGCTCTCGATCGGCGCGTTGGTGCGAGTGGCCCGAGTCCGCGGCCGCCGCAAGGCTTACATTGCGAAAGTGCCGCCCGCCGACCTGCCGGGCTTGATCGAGAACGAGGCCTTCTTCATGCGGGCGGCGAGGCGGTGCGGACTGCGTTCTGCAGACGTCGCGACTCGGCAGGGGTGCCTGCTCGTGACGCGATTCGATCGGGTGGTCGAAGAGGGGCGACAGGGATTGCGGCAACTCCACGTCGAGGATGCACTGCAACTTGCCGACCGTTATCCGGCGGCGAAGTACGACCCCGACTACCGCGAAATTGGCGACCTGTTCCACGGCATCACGGGTTCGAAAGCGGTTGTCCTGAACCTCTTGGAGCTGTACGCGTTCAGCTATCTCATCGGAAACGGAGACCTGCACGCCAAGAACGTGAGTTTGATGCTTGGTGCGGGCACGGATCGGTGGAATCTGACGCCGGCCTACGATCTTCTCTCCACATTGCCGTATGGCGATGTCCTTTGGGGGGCAGACCGGATGGCGCTGGCGCTCGAAGGCGAGAGCTTCGGTAGGTTCCTAGCTGAGGATTTTGTGCGATTTGGACAGCGCTACGCGGTCCCCGAAACAGCCACGCGCAGTTCGCTCCGCAGGATTGCCTCGAAAGCGTCCTTATGGCTCCCAGACCTCGACTCCTTGCCCTACCCCGAGGCAGTCGTCGCCAAGATGCGCGAGACGATCGCGGACCGGGCGCGAGCACTGCTAGCCTAGCTTCCGGGATCCAGTTTGCGTGTTGGCGGTTTTCAGATCGGCACGCCCGTCCAGCGGGCGTGGCACCCCACTCCAACCCCGTCGTTTGGGTGCCACGCGGGTGCCACGCCCGCTCGTCGGGCGTGTCGCCCGAGAGGGCGGTTGTTTCAGAAACAGAGTTACGGCCTGGTTGAGCGTGGCGGTGGGGTTCCAGTCGCCCCCGAAGTTCGCGAAGAGCACCGCGGTGAGCCCCGTGGCGCGCTGGCGGATGATCACGGCACGGAAGCCGGCCACGGTCGCGCCCGTATGCATCACCACGTCGCCCTTGGCTCCGGTGGGGATCACCCAGCCGAATCCATAAGTGGAAGCCGTGCCGTCGTTCAGCACAAACGGCTTCCACATGCGCTCGAGGTCGCTCTTGGGAAGCACGGTGCCGTTTCGCATCGCGATTTCCCATTTCAACATGTCGGGCACGTTGGTCAGGATCGCGCCGGCCGGAGCACTCGGTCGGGCGCGTTGCGTAGGCCCTGGCACCTGCGACTCTCCGCGCTGCACGTACCCAACGGCGCTGCCTGCAGGCCAATCGCCCTTGGGTACGAAACGCGTCGCGACCATCCCGGCGGGCTTGAGAATGCGCGTGTTCACGAACTCCTCGTACGGCATGCCCGAGGCCCGGTGGATCAGCACGCCGAGCATCGCGTAGCCGATGTTCGAGTAGCTGTATTTTGCCCCGGGTTCGGACTGCAGCTTGGTTTGCGCGAGCCCCTTCACGAGATCCTCCTCGCTGGGATCGCCGAGGAAGTCGAAACCGGGCACTGAACCGTAATCGCCGAGGCCAGAGGTGTGGGACAAGACGTGCCGGATGCGCATGTCGCCCCACTCCTTCGGAGCCTCGGGCAGGAGTTTGCGCACGGGATCGTCCACGGAGAGCTTGCCGTCGCGTTCCAACAGCAACACGGCGGTGGCCGTGAACTGCTTGGTGATCGACCCGATGTTGAACAGGGTGTCGGGGGTGACCGCCGAGCCACCCTCGACCTTCGTGGACCCGTAGCCGGCGGCTTTCACGAGCTTCCCGTCCCTGAAGATCCCGATCGCCATGCCGGGGATCTTCTTCTCCGCCATCTGCGATTTCAGGTAGTCGTCGACCGCATCCGCTCGCACGAGCGCGGGCAAGAGGAGCAGGAGGGGGAGTAGCCGGCGGATCTTCATGGTTTGTGGATTGTGGTTTGTGGTTTGTGGTCAACGGCCTTCATCTCCGCCCAGTTCGGCCCGATCTTCGCGTCCACCTCGACGGGCACGGACAGGGGCAGGGCGTTCTCCATGGCCTTGCGGATGGGTTCGACCAAACCCTCCTCCTCCGGCTTCATCTCGAACACCAGCTCGTCGTGCACCTGTAGCAGCATGCGCGTGGCGGAGGCGCCCAACTCGTTGCGCACATGCAGCATCGCGAGTTTGATCATGTCCGCGGCGGTGCCCTGGATCGGCGCGTTCATCGCCTGGCGCTCGGCGTACATGCGCTCGTTGCGGTTCAGGGCGTGGATGTCGGGGAAGTGGCGCCGGCGGCCGTACAGCGTCGTGGTGAACCCCTTGCTTTTGGCCTCCTGCACGACCGAATCCGTGAACGCCTTGATGCTCGGGAAGCGCTCGCGGTACTGCTCGATCAGCGCCTTGGCCTCCGAAATCGAAAACGCGCCGCCGAGCTGGTTCGCCAGCCCGAAGTCCGTTACGCCGTACAGCACCGCGTAGTTGAGCATCTTCGAGTAGCCGCGCTGCTCGCGCGTCACCTCCGTCAAGGGCACGCCGTACATCAGCGACGCGGTGACCGTGTGCACGTCCTCGTGGCGTTGGAAGGCCCCGACCAACGCCTCGTCGCCGCACATGTGGGCGAGCACGCGCAACTCGATCTGCGAGTAGTCGAACGACGCAAGCGTGAATCCCGGCGCGGCCACGAACGCCTGCCGGATCTGGCGGCCGAGTTCGGTGCGGATCGGGATGTTCTGGAGGTTCGGCTCGTTCGAGGAGAGCCGCCCGGTGGCCGCGACCGTCTGCGAGTAGTTCGTGTGGATGCGCCCGTCCTCGCCGATCATCTTGGGCAGCGAGTCCGCATAGGTGGACTTCAGCTTCGAGAGCTCGCGCCAGGCGAGGACCTCCCCGCAAATGGGGTGCGCGGGGGCGAGCACCTGCAGGATCTCGACCCCGGTGGCGTACCCCGTCTTCGTCTTCTTCGGCGCGGGAATCGACAGCTTCTCGAAGAGAATCTCTCC